>NZ_CP150241.1:6000000-6300000 GCF_037975235.1 Paenibacillus sp. FSL R5-0341 | reverse complement strand
CAATCCAGCGCTCAACTGTCGGGTCAGCATCCGGTAAAAGGATAGACAGACCGAGGTGGAACGAGTTCACCCGTGGTTGTTCTCCATGGGGCTGCACTCCGCCGCTATGCCAGTTAACTGTGTAACCGAGAGAGCGGAGAAGAACACTAAATGCACCATTTAGATGAAAGCAGTAGCCGCTGCGGCCCTGTAATATAAGTTGGATCGACTCTTGAAGACCGATTCCCGCAGGACGACCTGCAAAAATATCGACCGTTTGCCAGGATAGATAGTGCACATGTGCTCGTTGGAGTTCAACTAAGAATTCCAGTGTAGGTTTCTTTATATCATCAATGCCGATCCGTTTCAGATAGGCCTGTATTTCAGATGGATTCAAAAGTTCATTCATCTAGATCACCTCATGTCATATAGTGGGCCGCACGCAATGGTTATAAACTTCTGCTGCCCTGAGTTCATTGTAAAAGTGAACGGACGAAAACAACATCATCAGTTGAGTAGATTGTAACGGTACAATTATGAGTGCAGCTTTGAAAATCATCTCAAGAGATAAACATGGTATTGATGTCAATGAAATACAATATATGGATGAGCTATTTCTTTTTCTGGGGTATGCTAACCCTTTGGAGTGGATATAGGTTAGAATATAGATAGATAGCAGGATTAGGAGATGGAAAAATGGCTAATGAAGAAGTGATTTTGACACAGGAAGGCTTGGAAAAGCTGGAGGACGAACTGAGGGAATTGAAGACAGTGAAGCGTAAGGAACTGGCTGAGCGTCTGAAACTCGCGATCAGTTACGGTGACCTGAAGGAAAATAGTGAGTATCATTCAGCCAAAGATGATCAGGCCTTTATGGAGACCCGGATTCTGATCGTGGAGAAGATGCTGAAAAACGCCAAAGTCATCACATCCGAGAACATGGATGCTACCAAAGTGGGTGTAGGTTCCACTGTATTGCTCAATGATATCGAATTCGCTGAGAAGATTGAATATAAATTGGTTGGTCCTGCCGAGGCCGATGTTGCGGATAATAAAATTTCGTACGAGAGCCCGCTGGGCAAGGAATTGATGGGCAAAGAAGTAGGCAGCGTCATTCATGTAAATGCTCCGATGGGCGTTATCAAATATGAGTTGCTTCAAATTAAAGTGTAATAAGAGAACGAGGTGCTCCGAAGTCATGAAAGTGGCTGAGGGGACACCTCTTTTTAATGGTATTGAGCTTAAATTTTGGGATGGTTTATGTCATTTTAACTTCATACGGTTGGACATCTGCACTTTATCACATACTGTTTCTAGGGGAACTTATGGGATAAAGTTTTTCGTGTGTATTTTTATGTAAATAAATAACATTTCGACAAATTTCGATTTTCGAATGACCTGACACGTGGAGTAGTATATAATTACGGGAAAACTTTAAAGTGATGGAGTAGATACGATGAATTTTAGTAAGCCTAATTTGGATCAAAACAACGCTGGCACAGGTGAGCGATTCTCGCGTGCCGGATTTATCCTGGCAGCCATTGGTAGTTCGGTTGGTCTGGGCAACATGTGGAAATTTCCGTACATTACGGGTGAGAACGGAGGAGCTGCGTTTTTCCTGCTCTTCATCGTGTGTTTACTGCTGATTGGTCTGCCAGTTCTTCTCGCTGAACTTGCGATTGGTCGCAGTGGCAGAGGTAGTGCAGCTACAGCATTTATCAAAGCTGGTGGACATAAGGGTTGGCTCGCAGCCGGATTGCTGCAAGTATTGACGCCGTTTATCATCCTGTCCTTTTATGTCATTATTGCGGGCTGGACATTGCAATATGCAGTGACTTCCTTCAGTGGAACATTGTTTAACAATCCGGATTATGCCGGACAGTTCAACTCCTTTGTAGGTGGCTACATGCCAATCGTGTGGCAACTGGTTTCGGTTCTAATCACAGGCTGGATTGTTGCCAAAGGCGTATCTAACGGAATCGAGAAGTTCAACAAGGTACTGATTCCAGCGATGTTGGTACTGCTGATTATACTCATGATCCGTGCAGTTACATTGCCGGGTGCAGGTGCGGGTGTATCATTTTTCCTGAACCCAGACTTCTCGCAGCTTACAACCGAATCCGCACTGGTTGCGCTCGGACATGCCTTCTTCTCCCTGTCACTCGGGATGGGTATTCTTGTAACCTACGGTTCGTATGTGGATAAAAATCAATCCCTCGGTGCGGCTACCGTTGCCGTCGGTGCGGGTGATCTGATCTATGCGCTCATTGCGGGTCTGATTATCTTCCCAACGACCTTCTCGTTCGGTATTGCACCTGACCAAGGGCCGTCATTGATTTTCATCGCACTTCCGGCTGCCTTCTCGGCCATGCCACTTGGATTCCTGTTTGCGGGATTGTTCTTTATCCTGCTGGCTATCGCAGCATTAACGTCTGCAGTATCCTTGCTGGAAGTTCCCGTGAAATATTTCATGGAACGCTTGTCCTGGAGCCGCAACCGTGCAGTATGGGTGATTTCGCTCGCGGTCTTCATCGTAGGACTCCCTTCGGTATTATCGCTCGGCTTGCTGCCTGAATGGACGATTGGGTCGAAGAGTGTGTTCGACTGGATGGACTTTATGGCGTCCAACATCCTGCTGCCTGTCGGTGGACTGCTTGTGACGATTTTTGCAGGATACTTCTGGAAAACGGCTGCGGAAGCTTCCGGCCTGCGTTCCGGATGGTTCCGGGTGTGGTTGTTCATGCTGCGTTACGTGGCACCAATCCTGGTTCTGCTGGTTCTGCTGCACACATCCGGTATCATTCACTTCTAGAAGTGAAGACCAAATAGGCATAAATGTTGTCTGTTGTGCACATTTACCATGGATAAAACCTCTTGGAAGAAATGCAAAAGCCCTTGTTTTCCCTCGCCAATTTTGGGACAATACGGAGTAGAGGTTTTTTGGGTAGGACCGATAAGCCATATGCTTTTTTGCGAAAAGAGGATTATACAATGAACAAATCATCCATATATGGATTAACATTAGAGCAATTACGTTCCTGGCTGCCGGAGCATGGGCAGAAGAAGTCCCGTGCATCCCGGATCTGGGAATGGTTATATCAAGAGCGTGTACACGATTTTCCCGCGATGTCCGATGTCCGTCAGGAATGTCTGGACGTTCTCTCCGAACACTTCACAATGAACTCGCTGAGCGAACATGTGAAGCAGGAGTCAGCAGATGGTACAGTGAAATTTCTGCTTCGGATGCAGGACGGCAACCTGATTGAAACGGTATTAATGCGGCAAAAGTACGGACTTACCGTATGTGTGACCACACAAGTCGGTTGTAATATTGGCTGTAGCTTCTGTGCGAGCGGTCTGATCAAGAAGAGCCGAGACTTGACCGCTGGCGAGATTGTGGAACAGATTATGCATGTGCAGCGACATCTGGATGCAGCGGGTCAAGAAGAGCGGGTAACCAACGTGGTGGTGATGGGGATTGGCGAACCATTCGACAACTTCCAGCACATGAGTGATTTCATCGAAGTCATCAAGGATCGCAAAGGACTGGCGCTGGCGGCGAAACGGATTACTGTATCCACTAGTGGCCTTCCGGACAAGATCAAGGAATTTGCAGACAGCAGTCTGCAGGTTAATCTGGCGATCTCTCTGCATGCACCTAATAATGAACTGCGCACACACATCATGAAGATCAACCGGGCTTTCCCGATCGAGCAATTGATGGATGCCGTGGATTATTATCTGGCTACAACGAACAAACGCATCATGTTTGAGTACATCCTCCTGCGTGATGTTAACGATCAGCGTGAGCATGCCGCGGAGCTGGCTGAACTGTTGTCCAGTCGCAGAAGTATGGTCAGTGTAAACCTGATCCCATACAACCCGGTGGATGAACATAGTCAGTATCAACGGAGTACAGAAGAATCGATTCTGGGCTTCTATGATACGCTCAAAAAGAACAACATCAACTCTACTGTACGTATGGAGCATGGTACCGATATCGACGCTGCCTGCGGACAGTTGCGTAGTAAACAAATGAAGAACAACGCTGTCGAATCCGAGCCAGACCGTCTGGCACTGGGATAAAACACAACGCGGGGCTGGCAGATAAGTAGGATGCTTGGTTGTTATAATCAGTGCCTGTACTCTGTACGTGCCATCTACCGTTGTTGGATCGCGAATACGTTGCCTGGATACAAAACGCCTCTGTATATCACTGAGAAGTGATGACGGAGGCGTTTTTTGGTGTCATTATTTTAGTTTTTTGGTCATCAGCAGATGGGGAATGCCGTCTTCCATAAATACGTCAGATGCAGGCGCATATCCGAGGCGCTCGTAGAACCCGGAAGCTTGCACTTGTGCGTGCAGCTTGGCCTTCTCAAGCCCCTGAGCGAGAGCCATCTGCTCCAGCTTGTCGATCAGCACACGGCCCAGGCCATGTTTGCGGTAATCGAGCATGACACAGATTCGTTCCAATTTGGCGACCTGTTCCACCACGCGCAGCCTGGAGGAAGCAGCAGGTACACCGTCCACGTAGAGCAGAATGTGGCGTGCTTCAGCGTCTAATGTATCATAAGCGTCGAATTCATCCGTAGCAGGAACGCCTTGTTCCTCAACGAAAATAGCTGTGCGAATCGCGAAGCAGGCATCGAGCAATTCCTGGTTATTAACTTCAACAATCGTTGTATTCATGAATGTTTCTCCTTTGGGTGAACGTAATGTTATCCTGACGTGATAAACTGGTACATAACAGGAATGTGGAACGATTTTCGTTCCATGTATACGGTTTGAGCTATATGTTTAAAATTGAAACCATTTCAACTGTAGTTATACCATCAATTATGTTGCGAATGCAACAATTTAATAGGGGCGTGAATGTGTTGACTGAGAAAAAAGAAGTACTGCGTGAGATTGGCATGATTGCCCGCTGTCTGGATTCCATCAGTAATGTCGAGTTTCAGCATCTGAACCTGTCCCGTGGACAATATCTGTATCTGTATCGAATCTGTGAGAATCCGGGCATTATTCCGAATCAGCTTGCTGAACTGATCAAAGTGGATCGCACGACTGCGGCCAGAGCCATTAGCAAACTCGAATCGGATGGATTCATTATTAAACAGCCAGCAATGGGTAATAAGAAGAATAAAGTGTTGTATCCCACCGAAGCTGGGCTTGAAGCATGGGAATTTATTCGAAAAGAAGGCGTGCATTCAGATCAGGTGACGCTGGATGGTCTGACAGAGGAAGAGATTGAGACAGCCATTCATCTTCTCAGACGGATGCGCCATAACATTGAAGTGGACTGGAAATTTGTCAAAAAGGGTGGACGACGGCCCTATATGGATAACCTCGAATAAATGCGAACTTTAGATGTGTCTCAGTCCTTGACCAGAAGGGTTAGGGGTTCACAGTCGTATACGTGCAGGAGGAATGGCGTGAAGATCATATTTCGAAAAAAACGAACGTGGCTGGTCCTAATGCTGATCATTATTACCGCAGCCAGCGTGATGTTGTTAAGGGAGCGTTTCCTAATGAACGAAGTATCCCCAACGGTATCTTTTATCGAAAAGAATATGACCAACCCTAACGGGACACTGGCTACCTACTTACAGGATGCAGCTTCGGAGGAAGCAGATATCGTTGCGGGTAGAGAGGCACTGTCGGAGTCACTCGGTCTGTGGATGGAGTATGCCGCAGCGAGCGATGATCAGGCTATGTTTGAGCAGAGCTACGAGCAACTGACGACTTATTTTCTCATGCCCCCAGACCCGTATATCGCCTGGAAGCTGGATGCCAAGGGTGAATCCCATGTGACGACCAATGCACTTGGCGATGATCTTCGTATTATAGGCGCCTTATTGCAGGCAGCAGATCAGTGGGAGCAAGGGAGAGAGGCAAAGTTGGCGACAGCAGCAGCCATTTCCCGAGCCTTAACACAGTCGGCTCAAAAGCAAGGATATTTAGTGGATTTTCACGATTTTGCAGGCGGACATTCAACGGACACGCTAAGCCTGGTCTATGTAGATCTGCCTGCACTTCAAGCGATGGAAAAACATCAAATGGTGGAACCAGGAACCTATGCGAGGTACGAAGCGCTGCTGAAGAAGATGCCCGACGATGGATTGTTCTATCCGAAGACCTTCGATGTGGTCCGTAAAGATTATACGTATGATGATACCGTGAATCTGATCGACCAGTTGATCGTGGCGAATCATCTAACGGTGACCGACCGCAAACCGGACAAGCTCATTTCTTTTTTGAAAAAGGAGTTCAACACCCGGCATCAGCTGCCTGGACAGTATAAGCGAGAATCACGCACACCTGCCGTATCTTATGAATCTTCATCGGTATATGGCCTCGCCATCTTACTCGCTGTGCGTTCAGGTGATCCAAAATGGGCCAAACAGCTGTATAACCATATGATCACGTTGCGAGGCCAGGACTCTCGTTATCCAGGTGGATATGTATTTGACGGCAACACACATCTGTTCGATAATCTTTTTCCTTTGTTGGGAGAAACGAATTTACAGAAAAACATTAAAAAGTAATGATTTTGTCATTTTATAAACTGTTCAATGTGTTAGCATAGTTTTGTCTAATCATGTCATAAAATGTTGAAAAATAAGAGAAGTGAGTTTGAACAAGCGTTCTAAAAATTCAACGGAGAGAAGGAACTATGAGAAATAAAGCACCTACCCGCCGTATGGCATGGGGATATGCCCTTTTAATTGGACTAGCCGTAATGCAGCAACTATTGATTTATCTTAAAGTGTATATGGATCAGAGCTACACTACAGGGGATGTGATTTTTAGTATCGTGTCGCTGGGTGTATTGGTATTTGGTCTTTTGCTGCCTGTTGGCGTATCCGTCGTGGCGGGCTTTGTATACCTGGTCTCCTATTTTGTGTGGCTTGTTACTTACGCTGATGCGAATGTGCTCGTGTTCTCCTGGTGGTTACTCATCCCGGCCAACGTTGCTGTGGCCGCGTTCATCAAGGCAAGCCTGCTGCGCAGTGCACGTGTAGTGGAACGTCTTCAGGATATGCAGGATCTTAACCCCGAAATCGATCTGGATACCACGCTTGGTAATAAGGATGCTCTGGCAGATACGTTAATTAAACACAGTAACCTTGCTCGTCGGTACTCCCAAAAGTATGGATTCAGCATTGCCATGTTCAAGATTGAATTTTTGCCACTGGTGATGGAATCTCTTGGCTCTGTCCGGTATGCACAGTTCCTGCTTGAAATTTCGAATACGATTCAGAAGCAGATTCGATATGAGGATTATAAATTTTTCGTGGATCGCGGGCGATTTGTCATTTTATGTCCGATGGCGAATGTGGAATACCTGCCCGTTCTTACAGAGCGAATCAAAAAAGCGATAATGGATCTTCACATGATTGATAAAAAGGGAAATGAGCTGCAGACGGTGATCAGATCCGGCGCTCTGGTATTCCAGAAAGAGCAATTCAGCAAGTATGAGGATATAGACGCGGTTATTGCTGCCCTTGAACGAAACACAGAGACCGATCTCATCGGTGAATATATATAACGGGAAGGAGAGAGGCGCTGTGGACTATATGTCCTGGTTCATCCCGATCTGTATCGCCGTCAGTTGTTTATTCGCGGTATTTACGATTTGGTTAACGATTGCAACCCTTCGTTTTCGATCGAAAGTTATTCGCAAGTATGATCGGAGGAAGGTAAGTGGCTGATTTTATTTTAATATTATCGATATTTAGTATCTGGATTGCCGTATTTGAGTCGATTGTTATTATGGCGGGTGCGATTCGTTTTATTAATAAACAGGACAAAAAAGGGATTCAGATCCCTGACAATATGGATCATTATCCGACAGTCACAGTCATGGTTCCTGCACACAACGAGGGTCTGGTCATTGTGGCGACGGTAGAGCACATCCTGCGCCTGAATTATCCGGAGGATAAGGTTCAAGTCATCGTGATCGCGGATAACTGCACAGATGATACAGCAGTGAAACTGAGATCATTCCTTAGTCAGACTAGTTATGTGCATCGTAATGTGACAGTAATGGAGCGGAAGGGAACAGGCGGCAAGTCTGGAGCATTAAATGACGGACTGGAGCTAGCCACGGGCGATTGGATCTGTATCTTCGATGCAGATGCCGCACCTGAGCGGAATTCACTAATGTTTTTGGCGCAAAAATCGCTTGAGAACCCTGAACAATATGGTGTTGTTTTTGGTAGAAACAAAGCACGCAACAGAGGTCAGAATTTCCTCTCCAAATGCATCAATCTGGAAATCATTACTTCGCAACGTGTGTATCACACAGGTCTGTGGGAATTATTCCAGCTTGGTTCCATCCCGGGAACGAACTACATTATCAAAACCGAGTTGATCCGCGAAATTGGTGGTTGGGATGTTACAGCCATTACAGAAGATACCGCGTTGTCATTCGAGATTTTGAATCGTGGACAGTTTGTGGCGCTTGCGCCGCAAGCGGAAGCCTATCAGCAGGAGCCGGAACAGCTTAGTGTATACATGAAACAGCGTGAACGCTGGGCCAAGGGGAACTACCAGGTCGTACTGGATAACATCCATAACCTGTTTAACCGCTCCAGTTGGCGTAATAAGTTGCTGGTCATCTATTATGCCGTCAGTTATTTCTGGTTCATGCTCGCGATCATTGTATCGGACATCATATTCCTCGTGAATCTGGTTTATCGAGTCATTGCTATATTCAAACCGGAGGTAAGTTCGCCGTTCCAGTTTGCTGGAGATGCGTATGTGTTCCTGGTCATTGGTTGGGCACTTATGTACTTTATTTACGTGTTACAGATCAATCTGGCACTTGCCGCAGATATTGGACAGAGCAATACCCGTAATTTCATCTACGCCTGCGTGTCCTACTTCACGTATGCACAGCTGTTCATTTTGATCTCGATCAAGGCATTCTACTCGCTGTTGATGGACAAGATTCGGAAACGCGAGAGCAAATGGTACAAGACGCAACGTTTTGGCTAAGCAACGATAAGCGTATAAGGGTAAGGCAGAGAGGCTGTTTGCTGGATAATTTCAAGCAACAGCCTTTTTGTTATAGCCAGGCACATCCATATTCTGTATACTCTTACAGGCTGTAAGTAGGAGGATGCTTAACAGAAATGGGGGTTATGCAATGAAGGGCAGAGGATCGGACTTTTACGATAATGAAGCGAATTTCGAGAAGTATATGGAACGTCGTAAGTGGCAGGAGAACGCCAATGATACATTGGAGAAGCCGGTGATGCTGGAGTTGATCGGAGACGTTGCTGGCAAGAATATACTGGATCTCGGTTGTGGAGATGCAAGGTTCGCCGCAGAATTGCTGAGTGGAGAGTGCGAAGGTGCGACGTATACGGGGATTGAGGGTTCTGTGAATATGATTCAGGCAGCTAACCAATCAGTAAAAGGATTGAATGCCCGGATTGAGCAAGCGTTCATGGAAGAGTGGACCTACCCGACCAGCGTGTATGATCTGGTGATATCGAGACTGGCTGTTCACTATATTGAGGATGTGGACAGCCTGTTCCGCAACATATACGATACGTTGAAAGAGAATGGGACATTCATATTCTCGGTAGAACATCCTGTGATCACGTCCACGCTGCAACCTTCCGGGACTCGAACGAATTGGGTGGTTGATCAGTATTTTGTGGAGGGATTTCGTGAGCAACAGTGGCTGGGCGGTTCTGTGAAAAAGATGCATCGTTCCATTGAATCGTACTATATGGCGTTACAACGGGCGGGGTTCCGTATTGAACATTTACGTGAGTCAGCACCACAGCGTGCTCATTTTATGAACGAAGAAACTTATCTGCGCAGGCAGCGGATTCCATTGTTTCTTTTCCTGGCTGCCCGGAAGTAGAGAGTGATAATGCATTTAGATAAATAGATGGAAACAGCTAAGTTATACTCAAAAAGTAGAAAGTTCTACACAGAAAACAGTGGATAACACTAGATATAGGAGTAAAAAGCCCAAAATCTATCCACATGTGGATAAGATATTGGGCTTTTTACTATTCTGTTTCTACACCTATGCTACGTTTGCTGTGTATAACCCCGCGATTATGAATCCGCCGCAGCTCTGACATAGACACGTTCCCCGTGCCGATCAACTTCCACGGGTGCCTCGAAGAAATTGCTCAGCACTTCGGTATTCATCAGATCGCTGGTTAATCCACTATTGACTATTTCACCCCGGCGAAGCAGAAGACTATGACTAAATACAGGCAATATTTCCTCGGTATGATGGGTGACGTAGATGAGCGAAGGGGTGTCTGGACGCTGTGCTAGTTCACGAATGCTGTCCAGCAGGCGCTCCCTTGAGAACAGATCCAGTCCATTACAAGGCTCGTCCAGAATGAGTACGCGTGGATTGGCCATGAGTGCTCGGGCAATAAGGAGTTTCTGTTTCTCGCCTTGAGAACAGGTACGATATTCCCGATCCCACAGGTGCGGACAGCCCAGCGTTTGCATCAATTGTTGTGCCTGATCCAGATCATCATCTGACAGCTTGTCATATAAGCCAATGGTGGCATGTTTACCGCTGATCACGACATACTGTGTGCGATCCGTGCCGTACAATTTCTCTTGCAGAGAAGAACTGACCCAGCCGATGGACTTGCGAAGCTCTCTCAGATCCACATCGCCATATTCATGACCTAGCACGGAAATTTTGCCTTCGGTCGGCCACAGATACCCGGTGATCATGTTCAAGAGTGTTGTTTTGCCGGAGCCATTCAGGCCAAGCAATGCCCAATGTTCGCCGTCATTAACCTGCCAGTTGACATCGTTCAGCAGGGTTAGGGGTCCCCTTTTCCACGTGACATGTTGTACATCAATAATCATGCATTATTCCTTCCTTCTGTTATCCTCAATTGTCCTAGGTGTATTGTAGTCACAAAACGAATGAGGTTTCAACGGTCATTACGCTGTTCTTACCGTTCCAATATGATGAGGAAGCAATGGAATATCGGAATCAGGCGTAGATTATAATGGGCAGTCTCGCGTATGCGGGACTGTATTTAGAACGTTCCAGGCATGACACTGATTTTTGTTGTTGCCAAACATTGAAGACTTTGCTAAGATGGGAAAAAGTTTATGTAAGCGTATACATTTAGGGTAAAATTACAACGTTGTAATTATGGTTTAAGCATTGGGTGAAGCGAATCAGTTCTAGTCACAATGATAAAAAAATAGCAAATTATCAATGGTAATAGAATTGATATATGGATAATTATAATCCATGTACCAATTATGAAGGCTATGATCGTCTAAAAATTCAAACGTTGTAATTATGAACGAAGGGAAGCGATTTAAGGTGAAGAGACGCATGTCTACGTTGTTCAGCTTGATCAGACGGGATAAGTATTTGTTGCTGATGTTCTCGCCAATTTTTCTGTATTACCTTATCTTCATGTACCTTCCGATGCCTGGTGTGCTGTTGGCATTTCGCAATTTTCTACCGGGGCAGGGCATGTTCAGTGGGGAATGGGTGGGTCTTCGCTGGTTTGAGCAGTTCGTGAATTCCATTTACTTCTGGCGACTGCTGCGTAACACATTTCTGCTCGCCTTCCTGCCACTCCTGTTCGGGTTCTCCATTCCAATTTTATTCGCGGTCTGCATCGTGGAGATCAAGAACCGGACATTCAAGCGATTTGCCCAGACCGTTACGTACCTTCCTCACTTCATCTCCACCGTCGTTGTAGCCGGCATGATTATTAACTTCCTGTCACCAACAGACGGTATTGTGAACACCCTCATCGCGAGTCTTGGCATGGACAAAGTTAACTTCATGATGGAGGCTGGCTGGTTTCGAACCATCTTCACCAGTTCCGACATCTGGCAGAGCTTCGGCTTCAGCTCCATCATCTACATCGCAGCCATTATGGGCATTGATCCCGAGATGTACGATTCCGGCAAAATTGACGGGGTCAACAAGTTTCAGGAGCTCTGGCACCTGACCCTTCCCAGCATCAAACCAACAATCGTCATCCTCCTGCTTCTGTCGCTTGGCGGCATTATGAGCGTAGGTTTTGAGAAAGTATATCTGCTCTACAACGGAGCTACTTACGAAACTGCTGATGTATTGTCGACCTACGTCTACCGGATGGGAATTGAGGGACAGAATTACGGCTTCGCCACAGCAGTGGGTTTGTTCAACTCCATTATCACATTTGTGCTGGTCTTTGCAGCCAATTCCATGACCCGACGCCTCACCAAGATGTCACTCTGGTAACACCATAACCGAACCCAAAGGAGATCCTGTATGCAAAAATCGAGTAGTGACCGGTTGTTCTACGGATGTGTCTACCTGCTGACCATACTGGCGGTCGTGATTACGTTGTATCCCTTCCTGTACGTAATCAGTATTTCATTCAGCTCGGTGGATGCCATCGACAAACAAAAAGTCGTGCTGTGGCCTGTCGGTTTCACCCTGTCAGGTTATCAAATGGTCCTGCAATACAAGGAGTTGTGGGTGTCATTCTACAACACCGTCTGGTACACCGTGGTTGGCACACTGTTGAACATCGTGGCAACATGCCTCGCCGCCTTTCCGTTATCGAGACAGCAATTTTTTCTGCGTAGAAAACTGAATTTTTTCATTGCCTTCACGATGTATTTCTCGGGTGGACTCATTCCGGTCTATATGCTCATTACCTCACTTGGACTGTACAATACCCGCTGGGTCATGGTGCTGCCTGTGCTGGTGATTACGTTTAACGTCATGATCTGCCGCTCGGCTTTTGAAGGAATACCGAATGAGATATTCGAGAGTGCCAGCATAGACGGGGCCAACGAGATGACAATGCTATACCGTCTGGCGGTTCCCATCATTAAGCCAACACTGGCTGTACTTACCCTGTACTATGCGGTATTCCACTGGAACAACTTCTTCTCGGCCCTATTATATTTGGGCAAACAGGATATGCAGCCCTTACAGATGTTCCTGCGAAGAGTGCTGATCATGGCTTCGCCGGAAGTGATGCAGAAGATGGGAGGTACGATGACTTCGGGCGCACTAGCGGTCTCCTCCCTTCAGGTTCGTTATGTATCCATTGTGGTCAGTATTCTGCCGATTGTTACGATCTACCCGTTTATCCAACGGTACTTCGTTAAGGGCATCACCCTCGGAGCCGTGAAAGGATAGCTTTAATTACTTAAGTGTCATGTCATTCAAGGGAGTTCAAAGTGGATCATACCTAAGGAGGAATGATGGATGAGATTTAAAGGGGCAGGAAGAAAAAGTGTAATGGCAGCGATACTGGCAATCAGCCTTGCGGGTTGTAGCGGTGGAACAGGGGCGGGGAATGATGCGGGAAGTACCCCAACCAGCTCGGAACCAGCATTTAATTACACTGGTGCAGGTCCTGTAACCGATCAGCCGGATGCTAAATTGTCTGTTCTCGGCACCAACGCATGGACGACCAATGTGGATCTGTCTACCGCCGCAATCGTGAAGAAAATCGAGAGCAATGCTGGTGTTGAGGTCGATTGGGATCTCATTCCGCCGCAGAACTACGCGGATGCTGTGAATCCGAGGCTGGCTGCGGGTACGGGATTGCCAGATATCGTTTATCTGCCGGATCAGGATCAGCTCATGAAATACATTAATAGTGGTCTGTTTATCCCGATTAACGAACTGGTGGATAAGTACGGTGTGAATCTCAAAAAAATATATGAAAAGTCCCCTTCGGTTAAAGCCAGTTTAACGACGCCAGATGGTAAAATGTATTATATCCCGCAGCAGACGCTCACCCGCAACTATATGCCAGTGTTTATGATCAATCAGCGCTGGCTGAAGCAGCTGGGATTGAACGAACCGACTACACTGGATGAGTTCACGGCGATGCTGCGCAAATTCAAGACGGATGACCCGAATGGCAACGGGCAGGCTGATGAAATTCCACTGTCCATGGAATCGAAATTTGTGTCGATGGCCTTTGGCCCGGCGTTTGGACTTGATCTGTCCAATCAATTCTATGCAGACGATCAAGGCAAGGTACATTTCAGCTATTATGAGCCTGCCTATAAGGAATATCTCACCTATTTAAACGGACTGTACAAAGAAGGCCTGCTTGGCGTGGATTATGCCAGTACGACAAGTGATCAGGTGACCTCGCGCATCTCTCAGGATGTGACGGGAGCGACGTTTAATTTTAGCTGGTACATGTCGATGGTCTACAGCCCGCTCTTCAAGGATTATGATCCGGCAGAGCCCATCTTCAAAGGCATCTTGCCACTAAAAGGACCGCATGGCGATCAGTTCTATGTAGGACGTACACCGGTAAGTGGCATCTTCGGCATTACACGTGACAGCAAAAATCCGGAGCTTGCTTTCCGTTTCCTGGACTATGCCGTAAGTGAGGAAGCGCAGACGTATTATACGTGGGGTATCAAGGACGATACGTATACGGAAGAGAACGGCGTGAAGACATTCACGGACAAAGGCAAAGACAATGAATACATTCAGAAGCTCGGCATCGGTCCGGTCAATCTGCCTAACATTCAATCCACCGACTCTGCTGATTCTGTCGTAGCCGAATGGCATGCCAAGTTCGATAAGGAGCTGGAGCCTTACATCCGTGAGCCGTTCCCGTTTGTCTACGCACTGACGGATGAAGCGAGTGTGGAGAGCATGGCGATGCCTGACATCACGACATATGTGGAAGAGATGAACTTCAAATTTATTAGCGGAGACGCCAGTCTGGATCAGTTCGACAGTTATATTGAAACATTGAAAAAGATGAATATTGAGCAGGTTATTGCGGGTAGACAGGCGCAGTATGATCGATATAAAGCTGCACAGCAATAAGTTTCCCAAGGTATGAAGGGTGTTGATTGATTTTGATAACCATTAAAGACATTGCCAAATTGGCGGGGGTGAGCTATAGCACGGTATCCAAGGCCCTTAACGATGATCCGCGGATCAAACCGGCGACGAAACAGAAGGTGCTCGCCGTTGCGGAGAAACACCAGTATCGGAAAAACATGTTGGCTCGTCAGCTCTCCACAGGCAGAAGTAATATCATCGGTTTTGTGCTGGATGAACTGAGTAATCCGTTGTTCTCGAACATATCCGGCAGTCTGCACGCAGAACTGAAGAAACGGGGATACCAGATGATTCTGGTCGTCGCCGATGACGGGGTGGATGTCTTCAGCCAGCTTCGCGTGGACGGTTGTATCCTGTGGGACTATGCCTTGGACAATCGGGATGTATTTTGGAAAAAGTTTGCCACGCTCAACATGCCATGTTTCGTGCTGGGTACAGATGAGACGCCGAACTCTCCATACATTAAGATTGATCGGAAAGAGGGCATATTCAAAGCAGTGGAGCACCTGCAATCACTGGGTCATACCCGAATCGGTTTTATTGGCAACTCGCAAAATATCAAACTGGAAGGATACAGGGAGGCTATGCAGCGCACAGGCCTGGTGTTCAACGAAGACCATGTACTGCCAGCATACTCCTCTTGGGAGGACGGATATTTTGCCATACGTCATCATACATTTGGCCCGGATTCGCCCACGGCTTTTATCGGATTGAACAACCTGGTGACCCGGGGAGCGCTGCGGGCTCTGCTTGAAGCAGGTTACAGCGTCCCCGGGGATATCTCATTAATTGGTTACGATGATCTGCCAGATATGCAATACGCTGAGGTCGCACTGACAACGATCGGACCACCGCTGGATGAACTGGCTGCGCAGGCGGCAGAGCTGATTGTATCGTTGATACGTGATGAACAGGTGGACTATCCGGTAGTAATTCAGCCGAAGCTGAATCATCGTAATTCAACGGCAAAGTGTCAGTAACGACGAACAAGAATGATTAGACGCACATGTGCACGTTAAGGATGGTACAACATTCAAGGAGGTGTCCGTTATGCAAGTACAGACGCAATTATCCTGGTCTGAGCGAATAGCAGAGACGATTATCCAGCAATGTGATGGGGACGGGTATCATGCGTTTCCTTCTGAACGATGGGCTTATGTTCAGGGTATGACACTAATGGCAATGGCGCAAACGGGGAAACAGTACGGTAAGGACGAGTATATTGCTTTTATGAAGAGACATATGGATATGTATGTGCAGCAAGAGGGTTCCATTGCGACGTATTCACTTGAAGAATACAACCTGGATCAGATCAATCAGGGCACAAACCTGTTTGGGCTGATGGAAACTACCGAAGATCAGCGTTACGCGGAAGCCGCACATCTACTGGCGGCGCAACTTGCAGGGCAGCCCCGAACATCTGAGGGCGGCTTTTGGCACAAAAAGATTTATCCTTTCCAGATGTGGCTGGACGGATTGTATATGTCATCGCCTTTTCTGGCTCAGTATGCGAAGCAGTTCAACCGACCGGAATTATGGGATGAGGTAGCTCATCAGATTCTGCTGATTGAACGCAAGACACGTGATCCACGCACCGGACTGCTTTATCATGGCTGGGATGAATCGAAGGAACAGGTCTGGGCAGATTCATTGACGGGATGTTCGGCTCACTTCTGGAGTCGTGCCATGGGTTGGTATGCGATGGCTATTGTAGACAGCGTGGAGCATTTCCCTGTGCATCATCCAAAGCGCGGAACGATTATTGGCATCTTCGAGCGGATGTGTAACGCGTTGGTTCGGGTGCAGGAGCAGGAGAGTGGGCTGTGGTTCCAAGTGCTTGATCAGGGTTTCCGCAAAGGCAATTATCTGGAAGCTTCCGGCTCTAGTATGTTCGTGTATGCACTCGCGAAGGGTGTACGCTTGCGTTATCTGGAGCCACATTTTAGAGAGGCAGCGGATAAAGGTTGGAACGGACTCACCTCCAGACTGGTGGAAGAAACCGCTGACGGAGTGAAGCTGAATGGAATCTGCCACGGGGCAGGACTCAGTCTGGACCGGGACGGATCTTACAGCTACTATGTGAGCGAAGCAATTGTAAGCGATTCCTTTATGGGCATGGCTCCGCTGTTGCTGGCTGCGTTGGAAATGGAGCGATTGCCATGAGCAAGCAGGTATCAACAGATACAAATCTGGGTCAATCGATGCGATATTATACCGTTTCTCCGGATGGAACGGGTGATTATGCTACCATACAAGCTGCAATTGATGCCGCTCCGGACCACGGAACCGAAAGCTTCATGATTCGAATTAAGGCAGGCGTATATTACGAGAAGCTAGATATTGAGAAGCCTATGATTCATCTGATCGGTGAGGGAGCGGAGCATACGATCATTACATATGATGATTATGCGCTCAAGAAGTTCCCGGATGGGTCGCAGTATCATACTTTTCATTCTTATACAGCTTTCATCGGAGCAGACGATTTTACAGCAGAGCAAATATCCTTCGTTAACTCAGCCGGGCCGGGCAAGGTAGTAGGTCAGGCGTTGGCTGTGTACGTGGATGGAGATCGGGCAGCGTTCCGCAGTTGTCGCTTCATCGGCCATCAGGATACGATCTTTACCGGACCATTGCCAGAGCAGCCGCTGGATCGCAGCTACTTTGGCGGGCCACGGGATGGGGCGGAGCGGCGTAAGCTGCGTCAATATTATGAGCACTGCTACATTGAGGGCGACATCGATTTTATTTTTGGCTCGGCTACGGCAGTGTTCAAGGGTTGTGAGATCTTTGCCAAGAACCGTTTGTCCGATACGGCGATTGCGAATGGCGAAGTGAACGGCTGGATTACCGCAGCATCTACACCCGAGGATGTACGTTATGGGTATGTATTTATCGATTGTGATCTCACCAGCAATGCACCTCCCCAGTCGGTATACCTCGGCAGGCCATGGCGTAATCATGCCAAAGTCTGTTTCTTGAATTGTTGGATCGGTGCTCATGTGAAACAGGTGGGCTGGCATAACTGGAACAAGGCAGATGCTGAAGCGACGGTTGGATATGCGGAGTATAACAGCGCGGGGCCTGGTGCGGATGATACATCAGGTCGTGTACCTTGGGCCAAGTTCCTGACAGAGCAAGAAGCTGCGGAGTATTCCATATCCCGTGTGCTATCTGGTAATGATGGCTGGCAGCCACATGAGAAACTAGGATAAGCGTAGAACGATTACTATAAAATATCAAAAAAGCCTCCATACTCCCCGCTGACGCGAAGAGTATGGAGGCTTTGGAGTATCATTCTTTAATTAGAAATCGAAGTTGTCAGGATCGGGTCCAACGCGCACATCTTCGTTCAGGGCGCTGATCTGATCCATCTCTTCATTTGAAAGTTCAAAGTCGAAGATGGAGGAGTTCTCGATAATCCGCTGTTCTTTGGTCGACTTCGGAATAGTAATGACCCCATTTTGCAGATCCCAACGCAAAATGACTTGTGCAACCGATTTGCCTTTGGCTGAAGCAATCGACGTGAGTACCGGATTGTCCAGTAACTGACCCTGCATCAGAGGTGACCAAGCTTCAAGTTGAATACTATGCTTTTCACAGAAAGCTTTAAGTTCAACCTGAGTCAGGCGAGGGTGGTATTCCACCTGATTGATCATCGGCTTCACTTTGGCATCCTGCATCAGGTCTTCGAGATGGTGAATCTGGAAGTTGCTTACGCCAATGGCCTTAATACGGCCGGCTGCATACAGCTCCTCGATTGCTTTCCAGGCTGCTTTGTATTTGCCTGCCTTAGGCCAGTGGATTAGGTACAGGTCGAGGTATTCCAATCCCAGTTTGTTCAATGTGGTATCAAAAGCCGCAAGTGTCTCCTCATATCCGAGGTCTGCATTCCATACTTTGGATGTCACGAACAACTCTTCACGTTTCAGATTGTTTTCTTTCAAGGCTTCGGCAATGGCTTGGCCCACGCCAGCTTCATTGCCGTATATTGCGGCAGTATCGATACTGCGGTAGCCATGTTTAATCGCATTTTTCACAGCTTCAATCAATTCAGATCCTTCTTCTACCTTAAATACGCCAAGTCCAAACCAAGGCATATGAACACCGTTATGCAAAGTTACTGTAGATTGTAAATGTTGTGCGGTTTGAGCTGTTGTCATGAGAGTTCCTCCTTCAAATGTGTAAAAATCAGTCATTTCAAGCTGAATTGCCGTTATTTCATCATACAAAATCAAATCATACTAGATCAAATAGGGCTCAACGTATATAGTATAGTAAAATACGATTTGAAACCGGTTCCCTTCAATGGCTGGAACCGATACACAAAAGCCTGCGCCTGTGGTCGGAATGAAGCTTAGAACGAAACTTTCTCCATTTAGGCTGGTACTTGTTGATCCTTGTTTTCCAGCATTTTAGCCCACGCGGTCAGGATTACAGCTACGAGAACCATCAAGGCGCCGACCCATGTCGTGTGAATCAGACCGATGGAGTCATTGATCACGCCACCCAGATAGGCACCTATGGCAATGCCTGCATTAAATGCTGCGATGTTGAAAGCTGAGGCTACATCCTTGGCCTGTGGTGCATATCGTTCAGCCAAGGTTACAACATACATCTGAAGACCAGGCACATTCATGAAGGCCAGTAATCCCATGCCCATAATGGTGAGCAATGCTGCCAACTTGAATGGGACCGTAAAGTACATGATGCCCAGAATGATGGTCTGAATGATGAACATGTAGAAGAGCGCCTTGAGCGGGTTGCGATTGGCTGCTCTGCCGCCGATGATATTACCGACTGCAATGGCGATTCCGTACAACAATAGAATGAACGCTACCGTTTTCTCAGAATAGCCGCTGATATCATGCAATAACGGGGACAGATACGTAAAAACAACAAATGTTCCTCCGTACCCAACAGCAGTAATGGCAAAAGCAAGCAGCAAGCGCCCACCTGTAACCAGCTTCAGCTGATCCCGGAATGCCGTTCGTGTTCCACGTTTTAACGTGGATGGCACGAGTATCAGGTTTCCGATCATCGCAATGATGCCAACCACAACAATGAGGATAAAGGCAGCGCGCCAGCCCCAATGTTGACCGATGAGGGTACCGAGAGGTACACCTGTTACCGTGGCGATCGTTAGCCCGGAGAACATGATGGCAATGGCGCTTGCTCTGCGATTGGCAGGTACCAGATCGGCTGCAATCGTGGAGCCGATGGACATGAATACGCCGTGAGCCAGAGCGGATACCACTCGTGCAATGAGTAACATGGTGATACCCGTTGATAGTGCAGCCATCGTGTTACCGGCAATGAAGACAACCATGATGGCAAGCAGTAACGTTTTGCGTGATACGGTAGACGTCAGTGAGGTTAGGATAGGAGCCCCAAAGGTAACGCCTAAGGCATATAAAGTAACGGTCAGTCCCGCTGTAGTTACGGAAATGCCGAGATCATCTGCAATAAGGGGCAGTAGCCCGACGCTGATAAACTCTGTAGTACCGATAGCGAACGCACTAATGGCCAGCGCTAGCAGCGCCCACGTGCTGCGTTTTGAATCTTGTAACATTTCTTGCTGGGCTCCCCAGAATGTAGATTTACGTACCGGCAAATGCTATTATGAGTTATTCGGTATAGATTGAATAGTACGTACTTTTTAGTACCCTACGTACTTTTTGGTGCCTATACAGCATGCGACGGATGTAATCCAATTCATCAGGGAGGAAGCAAGATATGGTTCGAAAAAAATATAACATCTCGGTTGAAGCTACCCTTGAGGTGATCGGTGGCAAGTGGAAATGCGTCATTCTCTGTCACCTGACACATGGGAAAAAGCGAACCAGTGATCTCAAGCGTATTATGCCCGCAATTACACAGAAAATGTTAACACAGCAACTGAGGGAGCTTGAGAACGACAGGATCGTCAACCGGATTGTATATAATCAGGTCCCTCCCAAAGTGGAGTACGAATTGAGTGATTATGGCCGCAGTTTGGAACCGATTCTCAATGCGCTCTGTAATTGGGGAGATCAGCATATTGTGAAGGAATACGGAGATAAATCAGCAGTGCTGGAAGACAATGGGCTCAATGATTTTAACTCAGACAATAGGGAGCTGGTGCAGCCGTGAACTATGAGATTCTATATGATGGTGCTTTTGCGATGCTTAAAGTACATTTGCAGCGGGGAGAGCGGTTCAAGGCGGAGAGTGGTGCGATGGTATCCATGACTCCGACGGTTGAACTGAAGGGTTCAGCAGAAGGTGGGATGTTTGCCGGGTTCGGTCGGATGCTGAGCGGGGAGAAGTTCTTCTTTCAGGAATTGACGGCTGCGGGCGGATCGGCAGAGATTCTGCTCTCACCTTCAAGCATGGGCGATGTGGAAGCCGTTGAATTGGACGGTTCCTATTCACTCTATGTGCAGAAAGACGGATTTCTGGCAGGAACTGAAGGCATTCAGGTGAATACCAAAATGCAAAACCTGAAGAAAGGTCTCTTTTCGGGAGAGGGTTTCTTTATTATTGAGATTAGTGGGCGTGGAACCGTATTTCTGTCTTCCTATGGTGCAATCCATGCAATCAATCTGGCCGCGGGTGAAGAAATGATCGTGGATAATGCCCATTTGGTGGCATGGCCTCATTATGTAGATTACCGCATTGAGAAAGCTTCACAGGGCTGGTTATCCAGTGTTACAAGTGGAGAAGGATTGGTATGTCGGTTCCGTGGAGAAGGAACCATTCTTATACAGAGCCGCAATCCGCAAGGATTCGGACAATGGGTGAAGCAGTTCATTCCTACGCGCTAAATATTTTTATAGAAGAATACACAGAGTTGCAACGGATGTGTTTCCATCATCGTTATATGAATAACGGACTTACTGTAATATCTGATGGATACATATTCTGTTGCACAAGGTCGCACATCATGGAGGTATGAGATGACAAGCTCACAGTATAAAAACGCACAAGAAAGCCCGGGATACCTGCTGTGGCAGGTAACAGCGATGTGGCAAAAGGAAGTACGTCGGGTGTTGGAGCCACTCGAACTAACACAGCCCCAATTTGTATTGTTGCACGCCTGTTTATGGCTCAATGAACACGATGAGGAAGGCAAAGGCGTAACTCAGGTTCAGATTGCTCAGTTTGCCAAGGTGGATGTTAACGTGACTTCTCAGGTTCTGCGTGCACTTGAAAAGAGAGGATTAATTACCCGCGCTCGTCATCAGACGGATACGCGTGCCAATATTATCACAACAACGGAAGAAGGAACCCGATTGGCTGTGGAGGGAATTCATCTTGTTGAGGAATCGGACAAGGCATTCTTCGAAACTTTGGATGATCGTAAGGGAGAGTATTTGGAGATCATGCAGGAGTTTCTTCGCCAAAAAACAGAGGGCTAATCCATAATATAATTTTTTTTATTTTATTAAACTACATAATGTAGTGGAACTGGAAGTTTTTCTAATTACTAATAATTATAGCGTTGCTACAAAATACAAATAGACCTCCTGACTTTATCCGTCAGGAGGTTTATTTCAGTTGTTTTAATCGATTCGATAGGATGCAAACGGCTCGCGGCGACGGAAAGAGTCACTGATCTGATCCAGATCGGCCAACAGCTCATCGGGCAGTGACATGTCCAAACTAGCCAAATTATGTTCCAGCTGTTCGGTGCGTGTAGCACCCACAATCACTGTGGATACAGCTGGACGTGTCAGTAGCCATGCGAGCGACAGCACACTTGGGGAACAGCCATATGAGGCAGCTTTAGCACTCACTTGTTCACTTAGTTGGATATTATGCTCCAGCAGGAAACGGTTGAAGGACGGATCGGTGTCTGCTCTGGAACCAGAAGGCACGCTGGCCTGTCCGTTATATTTACCTGTCAGGATACCGCCTGCCAGCGGGAAATACGGGATAATGCCTACCCCCTGATCGAGACACATCGGAACCAGTTCAAGCTCAGGTGTACGGTCTGCCAGAGAGTAGCTGGTTTGGGTGGAGATGTAGCGCATATAACCTTTCTGTTCACTGATCCCCAGAGCTTTCATCAGCTCCCAGGCTGCGTAGTTGGAGGCTCCGATGTAACGAACTTTGCCGGAAGTGACCATATCGTCCAGTGTGCGCAGTGTTTCATCCAGCGGTGTATGCGGATCAAAGGTATGGATCTGGTACAGATCCACATAATCCGTTTGCAGACGCCGCAGGCTATGTTCCAGCTCTTGTTGCAAATGGTAGCGGGAGGAACCCCGCCCATGGGGACCATCATGCCGGGGAAGTCCGGCTTTGGTAGCAAGCACCGCGTTTTCCCGTCGACCTGTGAGAGCCTGTCCAATGATACGTTCCGATTCCGTACCTGCGTAGATATTGGCGGTATCAATAAAGTTGATGCCCTGATCCATCGCTGCATGAATAATGCGGGTAGAAGCTGCTTCATCTGCGCGTTTGCCAAACGCATTGGTGCCGAGCCCCAGTGCAGATACACGCAGACCACTATTGCCCAAACGTCGATACTCCATCATTCATCGCTCCTTTTCTGTTCATCTTGTAGAGGTAGTTCAAAAAGTCCACTTTTGATTACGAATGATGCCTGGCGGCATCATCAGCATCGAATATGAAATTCAGCCGAAATAAGTAGGGGCTTACGAAGTATGTTTCCTTCGGAAACATTGTAGTTGCTCACGTAGTTTTCCCTACGCTCCGCTACTCCATTTCTAGCTTCATTCCATCTTCTCGGTACTGAAAATCAGACTTTTTGCACATGCATTTGTAATGCAGATTATAACGCAATCTATTGAAAACGTGTTATTAATATAGTTAAATGATTCTAAGAACCCGTTATTAAAGGAGATATGATGGAAAACAGTGCCGCACATTTAACAAGACGGAAGCCGAAGAAACCGAAGAAGAAATGGAAGAAGCCATTGATCATCACCCTAAGTGTGCTGCTTGTGTTGGGAGGACTCGGATTTATCTATCAAAAGCAACTCGTCGTGTTTGCCTTTAACATGTTCGCCTCAGGTACGGTGAAGGAAGCCTTGGATGACTCCTTTAAACCAGCTGGCGATAAGGATGCCCCTGTTGTAGAACATACGGACCCATTCTCACTGTTGTTGCTTGGTATTGACCAACGCGATAACGAACCAAGCCGTTCGGATACCATCATCTATTCCGTCGTGCGTCCAGAAGACAATAAAGTGCTGCTGCTGTCTATTCCACGTGATTCCTATACCGAAATTGTCGGCCGGGATGTGAAGTCGAAGATCAATTCGGCTTATGCCCACGGCGAAGCCAAGATGGCGATGGATACGGTGGAGAATTTGCTGGAGAACAAAGTGGATTTCTATGCCGCGATTAATTTTAACGGGCTCAAGGACATTGTTGATGCGGTGGGCGGTGTTGAACTGCCGATCAAGAAGAACATCGAGAACAAATCAAAAGCGCATGAGAAGCTGTTCGTTGAAGCGAACAAACCGATCTATAGCGGCGAAGAAGCGCTTGGTTATGTGCGTTACCGCGAAGATTCCGATTTCAATCGGACGATGCGTCATCGGATTTTCTTAAGTGCCTTCATGAATCGTGCGCTGGAGGTCAAAAATCTGACCAAAATCCCGGATGTGATCCAGATTGCCGGATCGAATTTTACAACCAACATGACTTCGGACTTCATCGTGAAGTTTGCCGAGTCCTTATATATGAAAGACAGTACACCCACAATCAGCAACTACATGCTGAAGGGGGAAGGCGCGACGCGCAGTGGCGTATGGTTCTACGATCTGTCGGAGGACGATCTGCAATATGTACGTGGTATGATCGCCAGTTGGCTGGACCCGGATGCGACCGAGATTATTGAACCCGAGTCAGCGGATCAGGCAGATACACCAGATGCAGCATAAGCATCCATTCTTATGCAGAATGCTCATATGAATAAAAGTCCGGCGAAGCGGCTGCTTCCCGGCTTTTTTGCGTTTGAAATCCTTTGGATGAAATATTGTACGGATATATCTAATGTTTAAACCTCTTTTTATGGCATACATATAGTAAAATATAGGGAAAAGATTAAACATCAACCAACGGAGGAAACTCATGAAGGAGTTTAAGGAACGGCTTGGGCAGGTTCAGGAGCAGCAGAAGCAACTGGCGAAGGAGTATAACGCCCTGCTCCAGGAATACGAGTCCGATGACCTGATCGTTAAGAATGAACAATTGCAGGAACAGTACGAAGCCCACAAGCTCAAGCTGCAACAGCTTGAACTTCGCTCGCGCAAGATGGAAGAAGAGAATGCACGTCTTCGCATGGCGTTATCCGAACAGATGCTGGACGAGAAGCTGAATCTGATCCGGGTATCCCGGGAGAAGATGGAGACCTATTTTCAAGGGAAAACAGCGGTACATAATGATCGAATTGCATTCCATGAACATCGAACCAAGTCCAATCTAAACGCGCTATACAACCAGGCCGCACAGGAGTTGCAAGAGGATTCTCACGAGGTGAAGGAGAGGATCGCTTACCTTGCGGCAGAGGTGAATGAGCGTATTGAATCGCACAGACGAGCCGTTCGGGAGAGAGAAGAGGCTCTGCGTGGGCACATGGAACGTGGATATGAGCAGATGGCGGAGGAAGGGTTGAGCGAAGAGACCATTCAACGCCGGATTAAGCAGAATCGCATGGAGATGAAGATTGGACTCAGCTGGATCAACAAGGTTGCCATCCTGCTCCTCATTCTGGGGGTTGGAGCAGCGTTCCGTTACTCGTACTCGACCTGGTTTAATGACGAGATGAAGAGCGGAGCCTTTTTCCTGCTCGGTGCACTGATGCTCGCCGGAGGAGAGTGGCTTTTCCGCCGCAAAAGGCAGACGTTTGCGATGGGGCTGCTCGGCGGCGGGATATCGGTGTTGTTCGGCTCCATCTTCTATAGTTACTTCTTACTGCATATTATCGGGTTATATACGGGACTTGGCTTGTCTGTATTGGTATCGGCAATCTCCGTATTGTTGTCCTTGAGATACCAGTCGAAGACCATCTGTTCACTAGGTTTGGTGGGCGGGTATCTTCCGTTATTCTCCTACATGTTCTCGTTCGGGCTTGAAGGCCCTGCTGTCTATGTAGCCATGATCTATTTGCTGCTCTTAAACGGTATTATTGTTTTCATTTCGTTTGGCAAACGGTGGCCGGTGGTGCACTATATCAGTTTCCTGTTCAACACCCCATCCATGCTCATCCTATTATGGCTGTCGCCAAGTGAGAAGATTGGCATGTTGTATTCCATAGTGACGTTTGCATTATATCTGGGCATTACGCTGGCATATCCATTCAAACACCGGATGAAGTTAACCTGGTGGGATTTCGCTCTACTCGCTATGAATACGAGCATTAGCTGTCTGATGTTATACGTGTTATTTGATGTGGCGGATTGGAATGATGCTCAAGGCTTGCTGGCCTTGATCTTCTGCGTGGTGTATCTAGGCCTCGCACGATTCGTCCAGCGCAATATGGCTCAGGAGAAACAGACGATTCTGCTCTTTTATGTCACTTCCCTGACGTTTGCCATTCTGATTATCCCGTTCCAGTTCGGGGCCAAGTGGTTATCGATGGGCTGGCTGATTGAAGGGGTTCTGCTAGTTACGCTCGGACATCTGAAAAGGCTCAAATCGGTGGAACGTGCAGGTTGGGGCATCGTGCTTCTATGCTTAATCACTTTCATGTACTACGACCTGCTGACGCTATTCTTCATCGGGGAACGTTCTTACTTTATGTTAAAATACTCCAGCGTTACGCTGGGTACACTGCTTATTACATTGTATTATGCCTGGGCAGTTTACAGCAGCTCATCTTCCAGAGAGAGATTCAATTACAGCGCGCTGGAGCTGGGTTTCCTGAACGGATTCAAGTATGTGACACTTGCGAATGTGTGGTTATACGTGCTGTATGAGTCGAATGAATTGTATACCAGAGCTGTCGATGGGACGTTCCTGTTATACATGTTCTATAAGTTGCTCATGTTCGCAGCGCTCACCATTGCATTAGCCTATGGACTGAGTAAGGTGAAGCTACTGCTTGATCGATATGTACAGGTGTATACCGCCTTCCTGCATGCCATTGGTTGCTGTATTGCACTGGCTGTCACCTTAACCATGCCAGCGCTTCAGCCGGAAGTTCAGCAGCATACAGCGGCAGAGATTGTTGGTTTGCTGGTGCTGATCATCTTTAACGTAGGGGTATTCTTTGCAGGAAGGGATCTGCTGATTGCAGGCATCCGTGGTCAGTTCAAGAGCATTGAATGGTACCCGGTTATCGTAGGGGTATACCTGCTAGGGGTTATCACCGTCTTCCTGACGATTCAATTCCAGTGGGGTGATGTGGGGCTGATGTTCAGCCTGATCTATCTGCTACTGGCGATTCTCTATATTGCCTATGGATTCCGTAGAAAATATGTCATGATTCGGCGTCTGGGCCTGGGTCTAACGTTGTTCGCTACGGGTAAGATGGTGTTCTATGATGTGGGGATGCTTACCTCGGGCAGCAAAATATTTGCCTACTTCAGCTTCGGTGTGTTATTGCTGGGGATCTCTTACTTGTATCAGAAGGTGTCCAGCCGGATGGAGGAAATACAGTCCAGAGAGACAGAGAAGCCTGACGCTGAACCGACTGTGCCTGAGGAAGAACAAGACTATCTTTGATTCTGAACGACCGAAGTTGCATTTGCGATTATATGGGGAGGGATTCTTGAAATGGGATTCGACATGAAAATTATGCTTTGGCAACTGTTGTGGCTTGCTGGCCCTGTAGCTCTTATCGTGTATGCGTGGAGGAAATTCGGCGTGAGAAAGAAGCGGCATTGACGTGAGTGCGGATGGTGGGAGTGTCCACTGTCCACTTCACTTCGCTTAGGCAAATAAGTCGTTATCTGTGTTGTTCAACTGATAGAAAGTTTTTCGTGTAGTAGTATAGATTTTTTGTATTAAAATGAGGCTCCGGGCTGCTGCGAACAGCAACCTGGGGCCTTATTGATTTGAGTCTATGGCTTAGCCTAATATGACATTCGTGAAACGTTTTGCGCGGAGATCACGTTATAATAGAGTAGACTTAGGGTTGGATCTTCATTTGTAACCATGAAGTTTCGGTAGCCGATGTGCCTTTCAGTGATTCTCCGCCATCATCGTTCATACGGGAGAGCACGGTTAATGTCATGGACAGGGCGAAGGCGAGTAGTACGTATATGAAAATGTTTTTTTTGTTCATTAGAAGGTACCTCTCTTGTTGAATGAGCTAAAGTATACATCCGGTCGTCATGAGAAAAAAAGCACAACGTCTGGTATAGTAGAGTGAGTAGAACCAAACATAAATCGTTCCTGTATACCACTATATTGAACTATAGCGGGGCAAACAATGGAACAAATCTGATGAATTTATCATTATTATTATGAAATGTTTATAGTACGTGTTCAAAAAGACCGGTTTTCAGTACCGAGAAGATGGGATCTTTGAACAACCTCTTATAGAGATCGAGTGATCGTTGAAGGTGGGAGAATAATATGCGGGAGACGGCAAAAATCGTCATTCGTACGCCAGGACAGGAAAGTGACGGATCATTCGCTTATGTAAGCCAGGGTCGCTCCATTACGGTGGGACGTTATACAGGCGGCAGTGAATTGGACTTGTCTGTCTATAATCAGATGATATCGAAGCGGCATTGCCGCATTCATTATGATGTACAGCAACAGCTATGGATCGAGGATCTGGATAGCAAAAATGGAACCGAACTGAACGGGCAGCGCCTCGTTCCCTATGAGAAATATCCGTTTGGCGAGGGAGACAGCCTGACGTTGGTCAATGGCCTGATCCAGCTTCGCACGGAAGGCGATCTTGGAGAGACGAGGGAATATCGTGTGTCGGATCTGCTGGGTGAGGGTGTGCGTTTACAGGATCACCTGCAAACCGTACAGATCGGTGAAGTGGAGATTCCGCTGTCCAAGAAGGAATATCAGCTGTTCAAGCTGCTGTATAGTCAACTGGACCACTTTGTGACAAGGGAACAAATTGTGGCTCAGGTGTGGCCGGAGCGGAGCATGCTGGAGAGTGAAGCGGTAGGGATCGACGAGATTAACTCGCTGATCTATCGGACGAATCGCAAGCTGGGTGTACATTTTACGATCAAGTCTGTGTACAAAAAAGGGGTATACATGAAGTCTCATGTGCCCGAATGAATGCGTGATAACAAAGGGATGATGCTATGTTCATCGTTCATCTAATTCCATGGCTGATTGCCGTGGTGACATTGATATGTGTCATATCCATCGTACTCGTCAGTTGGAAAAACGGGATCTCCCCGATGCCCACATCCAGTCGTGTCAGACAAGTGGTCATTCAGGAGGTGAACCGTATTCCAGGGTACGGGGATGTGCTCGAAGCCGGCTCCGGATGGGGTACATTGGGAATGGATGTTGTAAGGCATTGCCCTGGTAAAAGGCTGACCGGGATTGAGAATTCTACTATTCCCTTATGGTCTTCCCAGATAATTGCTTATCTCAGTGTTCGCTTACGTCGAGCCAAGGGAAACAAGCACTCTCTCAAGGGCAGACTGCGCTTCATGCGCGGGGATATCTACACCAGTTCTTATGAACATGCAGATTGTGTGATTTGTTATCTGTTTCCGGGAGCGATGACCCGACTTCTGGACAAGTTCAGTCGGGAGCTTCCGCCGGGTGCCAAGGTGATTAGCGTCTGTTTTGCCCTGCCGGGCAAGGAACCGCTACGCACTATAACATGCCGGGATGCCCTGCGTACCAAGGTGTATGTGTATGCTTTTTGATGAAGAAGCTTATGATTGGAGACAGGAGAAACCGGAGGAATGAGACCCTCATGTTTCTGCTTTCGTTCAATGCATGTTATAACTCACGTGGGGTGTATATAGCTATGAATAAACAAGAACAAGTGACTGATCATTTCAGAGAATTATTTAATAAACTGGTCTGGATTAACAAGTCGAAGATGGAAGCCAGTCTTCGTGGTTATAAGTCTTCCGAAGTTCATTGCATTGAATATATTGGAAAGAATATCGATCCCAATGTGACAAAGCTTGCAGAGTCGCTGTATATGACCAAGGGTGCCATAAGTAAATTGACGAAGAAACTTATCGAAAAAAAATTGATCGAAGTCTACCAGAAGCCGGAGAACAAGAAAGAAGTCTATTTCAGACTGGCCGAGAAAGGGACCGTTGTATTCGGTATTCACGAGGAACTTCACCAAGAATTTCAAAAGCGGGATCAGGCTGTGTTTGAGCAGGTAACCGAAGCGCAATTAGATGGAATGCTCAGGTTTATGGAGAAATACAGCAAACATTTGGACGCAGAGATAAAGAAACAGGGTTTGGACATTTAGATAAATGTGTGTAATGGAAGGTTAATACAAAAAGCAACCTACTCTAATCGAGGGTAGGTTGCTTTTTTATTTGAATAATTATTATTGACAAGGAAACAAAAAAGAGTTACATTTTTTGTTGAAAAGGAAACAATAATACAAAGAGGAGACACATATGACTAAAGAAAACGTCAAAACCACTGAATTACCCAAAGAGGTGCTCATGGCAGCCTGGGCTATAGCTCTTGGAGCCATTGCACCTATGCTTGACTCTACCATGGTGAATATTTCCATAGATCAATTAACACATGATTTCAATACAACCTTAAATATTATTCAATGGGCCATTACAGGATATGTTCTGGCTCTTGCCATGGCAGTTCCCATCTCCGGTTGGCTTATGAACAAGTTTAATAGCAAGAAGATTTTCATTGGTGCTGTTATCCTATTTGGAGTGATTTCTATTTTAGTAGGTGTTAGCTGGAACATTTCGAGTTTTATCTTCTTTCGTTTACTTCAAGGGTTCAGCGCAGGGGTGATTACGACCCTCATGTTTACCCTCTTGGTGAAAACGGCAGGGAAAGATCACTTGGGAAAAGTGATGGCCATCGTAAGTACGCCTATGATCTTCGGCCCTATTCTGGGTCCAGTCCTTGGAGGATTCATCGTTCAGGGGGCATCCTGGCAATGGATTTTCTTCATTAACGTGTTCATCGTGTTGATCGCTGCGCCAGTAATGATGAAAACAATTCCTGACTTTGAACCTTTCAACAAAGAGAATAAGCTTGATCTGTTTGGCATTATTAATTTGTCTTCCATGAGCGGGGCTTTAATCTACGGGATAACGAGAGCTGCGGAACATGCTACGTTTAACAATAATGAAACGATCTTATGGGTGGGTATTGGTGTGGGTTTGGCTGTCATATATATGGCTTATAATCTCATTCGCAAGAATCAGACGGTCTTGCCCATGAGTTTGTTTACTTATAAAAGTTTTGCTGCTTCAAGTGCCGGCTTGTTTATGGCAAATATTGCTCTTATGGGCCCGATGTTAATCCTCCCGCTATTCTTTCAAAACTTCCGCCATTTTACGGCGATTGAAACAGCAGTTGCTCTTATCCCCCAAGGGGTTGGGATGCTTGTTACTCGGCCTTTACTTGGAAAAATGATTGATAAAATTGGACCCAAATATGTAGTGATCGTCAGTTTATTTCTTTCTCTCATTGGTTCAATTCCGCTTATTTTCATCTCTGATAAAACAAGTATGATCTGGATTTCCGTTATATTGTTCATTCGTGGTGCGAGTATTGGAGGGATTAGTCTGCCGTTAACAAGTGAAGCATACACTGGGCTTGATAGCACACAGCTCCCTGAAGCGAGTGTGGGCATTAATATGATTGAGAATCTTGGTTCAAGCTTTGGCTCAGCTATTATCGCGACGGTTGTTGCAACGGTCATACAAGGGTTGCAACCAACGGTCATAAATGAGTTGAAGGGGTACCATGCCGGATTTCTATTATCCAGCGTTATTCTTGTAATTATTCTAATCCCTAGTTTGTATCTTACAAATAAAAGGAACGCATGAACAGTTACTCCTGTTCTTCCTGAAAAATGAAAGCACTAGGTCCCGAATTCACTGTTATCGTGATTTCGGGACCTAGTGCTTCTAATTATACACTTAACTACAAATCATGATTATTTTGCAGAATCAGTAGTGCCTGTGCTGCCGGATGTTGTACCGGATTGCGATCTGTTTCTGCCGCCTCCGAATCCGCCTTGTCCACCGCCACCAGGACCGCCCATACCTGTATTGGCTGTCGTTACACCCGATTCATTCACCCAAGTTACATTACTAGTCGATTGGAATGCAACTACTTGAGTTCCGCCACTATAGGTACCGTCTGTGTATAGTCCATCCACGGCTTTACCTGTAGACGTACCACCGGAGTAGATCATATAGGAGCCATCTTTTTTCAGATCCGGGGAGCTGACAACCACGGTTTGATAATCTTTTGCCGGAGCAAATGTCAGAATGTTGTTGCCTTCGTTGTCTTGTACATGTACAAGTGTTCCAGCTTTTTGCGTTGCAGGGAATGTCATTACAATGGTATTTTGCGTAGACGCATCGGATGTTCCTTGTGCCATACCAGAGCTTCCGGCAGCCACGAGGTATCCACCGCTGATTTCAAATGTACCGTCATAATCCAATGCTCCGTTACCGTTATCCGTCGGTCCGTTCACAATAACTGTTCCGCCAGTCATGTTGATGGAACCATTGGAATCCAGTCCGTCACCACCTGCGTTCACAGTGAGGGAGCCGCCGTTAATGTGGAACTCGTTATTGCTTGCTGCTGCACCACCCATACCGCCAGGTCCACGTCCTTGCTGATTAGCAGCTGTACCTTGGGATGTCTGATCAGTAGTCGATGTTGTGCCTGTTGTTTCGGTTACAGAGATGTTGGATGTCGTTTCTACATCGGTTGCTGTAGTAGCGCTATCTGTACTTGCCGCAGTATTCGCAGCTGTTTCCGTCTCGCCACCAGCAGCATTTACGCCATCATCGGATGCTGTTACATCCACATCCCCATCGTTCAGGGTGATGATTGCACCTTCAAGTCCTTCATAACTCTTCGCAATCGTGATGGTTCCGCCGTTAATCGTCAGGGCCTGATCGGCATGAATGCCGTCATCACCGGATTCAATGTTGAATGTTCCGTCATTGACTGTCACGTTATTGTTGCTGTGCAGGGAATCATCCATGGAATCAATGGTATACGTACCGCCATTAACCGTAAGGTCTGTACCTGCTTTAAGTGCTTTGGCACTTGTGGACTCGGTTGCTGTTGTTGCTGTGTCCGCATCAGCATTGTTATCTGTTGTTGTTGTTGTTGTTGTGTTGGCAGAGTTGGATGCTGCTGCGCCGTTTGTATTAGCACCTGCATTCGTACCGCTGTTAGTAGGCATCTCTGGCATGTCTGCAGGAGGTTCGCCATCCGGTGGTGTACCCATATCGGTTGGTGGTGTGCCGCCACCCCATCCACCGCCACCGCCGCCAAACGGACCTTCTTCTACTTTAGCTGGTGCATTGGCGCTACCGCCGCCCGTTAAAATGTTGTATGTGCCGCCATCCGTAACGAGTGCAGTTTCAGCCTGAATACCATCATTGCCACTTTGGATATCGAAGGTACCTCCTGCGATAGCAACGTAACCTTTGGTGGTATCTGTGTCATTAGTTGATTTAATACCGTCACCTTTGGCTTCAATGGTGATGGTACCCGCTTGGATGGCGACCATATCCTTACCTTTGATACCATCATCTGCTGCTTTAACACTGATGTTACCGCTAATGATTTTCAGATCATCCTTGCTCGTAATACCTTCATTATAGTTACCTGTGACGGTCAATTGACCTGCACCGTTGAACGTAAGATCCGCTTTGCTGAAGATCGCAGCATCCGGCTCGTCTGTCGTAGCGTCGGCGTACACATATGTTTTACCATCGGATACGGTATTCTTGGTTCCTTTTTCGAGTGTAATCACCGCTTTACCGGCTTTTTGAATATAGATCGCTGCACTGTCATTATCATGGATGGTTGCTCCGTTTAATACGAGATGCACAGTACCCTTATCGGCAACGTTAACCACGATCTGGCCATCCGTTAGCTCACCGCTAAGTACATAAGTGCCTGCTTCGGAGATGGTTACTGAGCCGTTGGCTGCTTTGGCGCCCGAACCGGTCACCGTTGCCGTTGTGCCGTTCAGCTTAATCGCTGTGGAATCTGCTTCACTCCAGCTAATATTGGTATCGTCAGCATCCAGAGAGACCAGATCTGCATATTTCACAGAAGTTTGCTCGCTGACAGATACCGTTTTGGTTGTTCCTGTCGTTGATGTTGCGGCATTGGCGGTTGTGCTTGTCGTTGCTGGTGCACTGCATGCTGCGAGTAGGCTGGTAATCATGGCGATGGACCAAAGTTTGCTACCTGTTATCATGTTCTTCTTCATATTAGATCGTTCCCTTCGAATTAAAAATTAATATTCCGTTGTTGGACTCATGGTTAACGAGATATCCAGGTTACCGTTCCGTGTGCGGATCGCATCGAGGAATTCCTTTTGGCTAACACTTTCGTGAATGGTTACACTGTAGACCAGCTCGTACAGACTACCGAGTTCGGTCGTTCTGATTTTTTTCAGATCAAAAGGTACGTTGAATTTATGGAACACTTCATTAAGGGCTTCTTCATAGCTTAAGTTTTCGGGAATGGTGACTTTCAGCGTTTTCAGCTGACTTTTCTTGCCGCCGAAGTTGAAGCGACTCAGAACAAACATCAGTACACACAGGATAATGGTGAACAGCACCGCGTATCCAAAAGCGCCTACACCGCAGGCAAGACCGGAAGCCATCGTGAACAATACGTAAGCAATGTCTTTTGGATCACCAGGGGCGCTTCGGAATCGGATGATCGAGAAGGCACCTGCCAAGCTGAAAGCTCGTGCGATGTTGCTGCCGATGAGCAGGATGATGATGGCGACAATGACGGGCAGGACGACCATCGTTAAGGTGAAGCTCTGGGAGTATGTGCTTTGGTTAGTCTTCATGTAGGTAAGGCTGATGATTAACCCCAGAATGATGGCAAGACCAATGGTGATGACTGCGTTGTTAAACGTCAGGTTGGTATCGGTTAGGGCTGAACTGAACAGTGAATCAAGCATATAGGACACTCTCTCTTTCTATAATCGTTTTATCTTGTTCTATGGATGGGTTGAAGTCGGTACCTGGTACAAGGATGCGCTCCGTCTGGTAATTCAGGTTGGTTGTTCTCACCAGATGTCTGAACTCGTTGCCGTATTTCGAAAATCCGGTGCGGTAGAGACCATGCTCACAGAGTAGTTGCGACAGCCACAGCGGAACGGTTTTCTCGGCTTTCACTTCCATCAGCCATCGACCGTCCTTTACCAGCGGTTCACCGTAATCTCCCTGTTCCAGCTTCAGATCGTATCTGCGGCTGCGAATATTGGTGTCAAAGGTAATGCGAAGATCCCGGCTGTTCTTGTCGAAGAGCGCTTTGCGTTCATACGCCAGATACACTTTTGGTTCAAGATCGTATAATCTAAGGAAATATTTGATCTCTTCGACAACCTGCTTATTCATATAATCCGCCAGCTCCGGCGCCTGTCCCGAACGAACGAATTCGTAGGCTTCATCCAGCTTCAAGGCGGTTCTGCGTTTGTTCACCAGGCCGAATACTTTCTTTTTGATCTCCAGATACACTTTGGCATTCTCTTCAGGGATTCCATAAGCTCGCAGTCTCAGCTTCTCCTTGTATTTCGGTTTGGAGAGACTGGCGCGGATCAGGGAATCCTGTGGAGTGTCGAAGTACAGGTTGCTGATGGAGTAATACTCATGTTTCTTGTTGTAGGCATCCAGCTCCATGTATTTCAGCAGGTCGTTGTAGAAATGTGCGTACTGCTCATCCGTCAGAAGGTACTTGCTCTCATATCGGTTGAATACTTCAATAGCCATGTGGGACTCATTCCTTTCGTTGGTGGGTTGTATGTTTTGTTGCATCGTGTATTGCTTCCATGTCTGTATCTTAGAGCCCCAACCTTGAATGAATCTTAAATGGTTTTACATTGCGTTAACATTTTTTTACCTTCCTATAATAGTTCGCATGCACAAAATGAATTAAGATTGATTCAAGGTTTAATTGGTAGAATAGGTGATATCATAAAGAGTTTTAATGAAGACGAATAATTCAAGCAGAGGAATGAATAGAGCATGAGAATATTAATTGCGGAAGATGAGGTTCATTTGGCAGAGGCTGTATCGCAGATTTTGAAAAAAAACAACTACTCCGTGGACATGGTCCACGACGGCAGATCAGGATTGGATTATGCGCAGAGCGGCATCTACGACCTGTTACTACTCGACATCATGATGCCGGAAATGGACGGGATCACTGTCCTGAAGAAACTCCGCAGTGAAGGAAATCATACGCCTGTCATTCTGCTTACTGCGAAAGGTGAACTATCGGACAAAGTCACAGGCCTCGATTATGGCGCCGATGATTATATCGCCAAGCCCTTCGCCACGGAGGAATTGCTGGCACGGATTCGAGCAGCCTTACGACGGAAGGGCGAAGTGGTTCCCGAGGATGGACTAAAATTTGGCGACATTGAGCTGAATACAACCCAGTTGAAGCTAAGCGTTCAGGGTAAGGAGATCAAGCTGAATCTGAAGGAGAATGAACTGCTGGAGCTGTTGATTGCCCGCAAACAGGCGATTACCTCCAAAGAGCAGATTATTGAGAAGTTGTGGGGATTTGATTCGGAAGTGGAGTATAACAATGTGGAAGTATATATCTCTTTTTTACGCAAAAAATTAACCTTCCTGAACTCTGCCGTCCGCATTAACACGATTCGGGGTGTGGGGTATGTACTTGAGGTGACGTCCTGATGTTCAAGAAACTTCGAAATCGGTTCCTGATCGTGAATCTGGTGTCCATCTCCATTATGATGCTGGTAGCATTTGCGACGATCTATACGATTACGTACCAGAATGTGCAACGTGAGACCAGCATGGAGCTGTACAAGGTATCTGATTTCTACCACAGTCCTTATAATTCATCCAAGATGCCGCGCGGGGAAGATGGGGGGATAGGGACAGGTTCTGGTACAGGTTCAAGTACAGGCGCAGGTTCAGATTCATTGCCCTCCGATGCCATGGGTGGTAATAATGGAGGCCCGGGAGGGGATCCCAACTCACCTCCGGCACGTTCCGTTTCATTTATGATCAAGACGGATGACCAGTGGAAGATTACGGATACGCATTCCCGATTCGATATGGAAGATACGTTCTACACCGAGGCGTTGCAAAAGGTTGACCAGAATAAAGTTGGTGATTCAGAACGGCAGACGGGGCAATTTGCGCTAGATGGAACGGACTGGGCCTATGTGGTTGACCCGAGCGGTGATGGGCATATGATCGTATTCATTGATGTGACAGCGCAACAAGGTATTCTTACGAATCTGATCTATACCTTTGCAGTTGTTGGATTGGTCATGCTGATTGTCATCTACTTCCTGAGCCGTTATTTTGCCAATCGCTCCATTGCGCCGGTCAGAGAAGCGTTTGAGAAGCAAAAACAATTCATCGGAGATGCTTCTCATGAGCTGAAGACACCTCTGGCGATCATTAATACGAATGCCGACGTACTTCTGGCCAATCAGGAGGATACCATAGCGAACCAGGCGAAGTGGCTGCACTATATCAAGTCGGAAACCGAGCGCATGACCGGACTTACGAATGATCTGCTCTATCTGACCCAGATGGATGATTCGCGCTCCACGATGATTCATGCGAAGTTCAATATGAGCGATGCGGTAGAGAGTATTATTTTGCCGATGGAAGCTGTTATATTTGAGAAAAACATCTCCCTCGATTACAACATTGAGCCGAATCTTATGGTTCATGGGAACAGTGAGCAGATCAAACAGGTCATTCTGATTCTGCTGGATAATGCTGTGAAGTACTCCGGTCCTAAAGGGTCCGTAAACGTTACGCTCCAGAGACAGAATAATGATGTTATGTTGGCGGTGTCCAATACAGGTGACGGCATTGCGCCGGAACATCTGGATCGGATCTTCGATCGATTCTATCGTACCGATTCTTCAAGAGCCCGCAAACATGGTGGGCATGGTCTGGGTCTAGCGATTGCTCGTTCCATCGTGGATCAGCACAAAGGAGAGGTGTATGCTCGAAGCGTGGTCGGAGAGGGTGCTACATTTTACGTGCGGTTGTCGTAGGGTTGGAGTGATACGCTGGCTCAACACTAACCTTCGCTACCGCTCTATAATCGTTCGTCAGGCATAAGTTCTGCCTGTAATGGGTTAACCTATGCTACAATGGCAACAGTATGTATGAATCAAGGAGATGAACTGAACGTGGCAGAAGCAAACGCAATTAATGAACAAGAAATGATGCAATATATTGCAGATAAAACGAAGGCAAGCCAGGCGAATATCGCTCTTGTGCTGAAGCATGAGCAAGCGTACATCAACAAGGCGCATGAAAATGCCAAAGGCAACGATGTGGATATTGACGGCGATGATCTGGCGGACTATATCCTTAGTCGTAAAGATGTGAAACTCGATGAGTTGACCGTGGAAAGCATTTTGGATGCTGAGATGGACTACTTGATGGACAAAGGTCACGCGGGATACGTCGATTAAGTTAAGTGTAGGCAAAATCTAACGAACTTGACAGCCGTTATTCGGGTATTTCTCGCTCGTATGTGAATGTAACGAATCTCAGACACGTTATTCTCGGGATTTTAGGGATTTTCGGTGCAATTGCAGCATTTTTGCGGAATTAGCGTGGCTGAGATTCGTTAGTTTGGGAAATAAGCTCTTTTAGTCGATATAAGGTGCCCTAGATTCGTTAGAGTGATGACAGAGTGCAACAAGGTGTTAGATGGCTGTTTCTAAAGTGAATTTCACATATGCAGCCTTCTGCGTGGCAAGTGTTGTACGTCAAAAAGACCTCAACTCCACAATACTGTGGTGTTGAGGCCTTTTTTAGATTGTAGCGACCTGGCATGCCTACAGGTCACCTGTTGGTTTAACGCTACTAAGGATAGAAATTGAGTTCTATCGTACTGGGCCACTATATCGGATCATTTGTCGAGTCTCGCTATGAGTACGGCTCTAAGAGTGCCGACCTATCGGACAACCTCATCGCATCACTCATCTGTTTGCCCTACAGTCATCCCTATTGGACATCGCTGTAAGGTAAGATTTTTTAGGTAATGCCTATCAATCCTACAGTGTACGGCTTCTTATTGACCCATCATGCCGCCATCTACGGTGTAGAGGGATGCTGTGACATAGGATGCTTCTTCGGACAACAGGAAGTTCATTACCGCAGCAACTTCTTCCGGTTCACCGTAACGGCCCATTGGAATGGCAGATACCGTAGCAGACTGGTAATCTTCCACGTTACCGGAGTTTGCTTCGATCTGACGCATCATACGGGTATTAATTGTGCCTGGCAATACAGCGTTAACCCGGATATTGTAAGGTGCCAGTTCATTCGCAGCGGTACGTGTGAGACCAACCACGGCATGTTTGGACATAATATATGGAGATACGGCAGGTGCGCCCATCAGACCCGCAAGGGAAGAGGTGTTTAGAATCGCACCGGATTTTTGTTTTTTCATCACCGGAATGACATTTTGCAGACCCAGGAATACGCCACGAATGTTGACGTTATAGACTGTATCCAGTGCTTCAACACTCAGGTCTTCGATCAGTCCGGTTGGACCTTCAATCCCGGCGTTGTTGGCAAAGTAATCGATTCGGCCAAATGCATCCAGTGCTTTTTGCACATAGTTTTTCACGTCTGCTTCCTGAGATACGTTTGCTTTTACAGCAATGACATGCTCTTTGTCGAGGTTCAGATCGGTGATCGTTTGCTGGATGGCTTCTTCATTCAGATCCACCAAAACCAGATTGATTTTGCGCTCTGCGAGGCGGCGTGCCAATTCTTTACCAATGCCTCCGGCTGCTCCTGTAATAACGGCTGTATGTGTATACGATGTACTCATGATATACTCGCTCCTTATTCTGTATTGGCAGGCATTTCTTAAAAAAAAGTTTCAACCTGTCGTCTATCTTTCCTGTCTCAATGTTAAGATATACATAGCTATGTGACAATAATCATTGACAGCGCATATGTCAGCTATCGGACAGAGATGTAAGCGGTGTTCATTTAGTTTACAATAATGAACAAAGGAGGCGAAAATGTTGATCATTGAACATCCTCAGGACCGGAGAGCACGAAGAACGCAGGATGCGATCATCGCTGCGGCGGTTTCTTTGATATTAGAAAAGGGAGCAGATGCCCTCACAATCCGGGATATTACGGAACGGGCGGATTACAACAGAGGAACCTTCTATTTACATTTTCCCGGCAAACCGGAGTTGTTGCAGTTCATTCTGGATGATTTCATGCAGGGAGTGGGGCAAGCTTACGCAGAACCGTATGCACAGCTCAAAGAAGTGGACATGACTGCATTACTGCCATCCACGATGCCTGTATTCGAATATATTGAGGCCCATCAGGATATTTTCCGTGCATTAATCACGATGCATTCAGATATGAGCTCACGGCTGTGTAATATGTTTAGAACGTATTTAACCGAGGATTTTGTATTGGTGACCGAAGATAGCGAGCAAACCATTAATTACGACATCATGTTAAGTTATCTGGTCTCTGCTACGGTAGGTGTGATTATGCATTGGGCGGAGATTGGATTCAAGTATTCTGCGCATTATATGGGGGAACAGCTTACAGCGCTTATTAACATCAAACCGACCCGTCTGCTGATTGAACCAGGGCAGAAGGGTCGGACTATTCATGAACGTATGCTGTTGGATTAAAGGTCGAATGAGAGTTTTGTTCTATATCAATTGAACTAAAGAATATTTACACTGCACACTCCGATGACAGAACAACCTTCCGATCGCTGTTATCCCCAGATTTTATGATTCCTTTTATAAAGGGTAAATCCGGGGATAAAGGCGAACGCTCCGCTTCTTCAGGTCGTTTCTGTCCTCTCCGTTTTGTGTAAATGTTTAGTTCAATTGATATAGATGAAGAAATCCAATTCGATTACCCTGTCATGGAGGCATTAGCGGCCTGCTGCATCTGAAGTAGCTGCTCGCGAACCAGGACCGACTCTCCAATCATGATTAATGCGGGATTATTCACTTGATGCGACTTGGCGAGGGAGTGGAGTTCGGCAAGTGTGCCGGTAATAATCCGTTCCTCCGAAGTGGTTCCCCGTTCGATTAAAGCCGCAGGGGTGTGTCCACTTTTGCCATGGCGAAGCAATTCATGTTGAATCTGAGGAAGTTGGCTAATACCCATGTAGATGACCAGTGTATCGACACTATGAGCGAGTAGGTCCCAGCGCACCGAAGATACACTTCCGTCGCTACCGGTTCCCGTGACACATGCGAAGGATGAAGCAACCCCGCGATGGGTTAACGGAATAAGGGAGGAAGCGGACGTGCCTACAGCTGAAGTGATGCCGGGAATGATTTCAAATGCAATCCCTGCTTCCGCCAGCACAAGCGCTTCTTCACCACCACGGCCAAAGATGAACGGATCGCCACCCTTGAGTCGTACGACCTGTTTGCCTTCTGCTGCATGCGCAGCAAGCATTCGTCCAATCATTTCCTGACTCATGGAGTGAAGGCCTGGAGCCTTGCCGCAATAGATGCGGAGTGCTCCTTCAGGAGCCTCAGCGAGCAATTGATCATTCACAAGCCGATCATACATAATGACATCTGCGGACTGAATACGTTTCAGGGCTTTTACCGTAATCAGATCCGGATCTCCAGGCCCAGCGCCAACAATACTAACCAGGCCCCGGCTCATGATCGTGTCCCCAATTTGGGTGCGACATCGGAACTTGCCAATCCTGAACGACCACCCTGAACCGTTGCCAGTTTGGACGAGAGCTTCACTGGATTTCCCCAGTGATGAGCGGCATACAGACCGAGGCCTGTAAATACAGCTCCGCCAATGAGGTTGCCCACCAATACGGGGATCTGATTCCACAGCCACCAGTCAGCGACGCTAACCTGTGCACCGAGCATCATACCTGCCGGGATGACGAACATGTTCACCACAGCATGTTCAAAACCTTGGGCGAAGAATATCGTAATAGGCAGCCACATTGCTACAATTTTACCCAGTGTAGAAGTGGACGTCATTGCCATCACTGCACCGAGTGTGACCATCCAGTTACATAGAATGGCTTTGATGATGACCAGAACAATACCTGCTCCGCCCAGATGCTGATATCCCAATGTTTTGGTTTCACTGGTCTGGATCAGTGTTTGAATCAGAGGGTTGCTCATATCCGTACCCATCTTCGTAATGGTCAGTCCGTATAATAGGGCATAGAATGCACATCCGATCAGATGACCTGTGATCACCCAGAAATAATTCCGGAGCATATCCATCCATGTAATTCTACGTTTCAACACTGCGAGTGGAAGCATCGCAAAGTTTCCTGTCACCAATTCAAGACCCAGCAGAATAATAATGACGAATCCCGCCGGGAATATCAGTGCACCTGCCAAACCAACGGAAGTTTGAGATACAGCGGTATATGCCAGTGTGGTTGCAAAGGCGAGAATAGCCCCTGCCAGAAAACCGCGGATCAGCATCTGTACCCGGTTCATTCTGGCTTTGCTCTCACCAGCTTCGACCATCGATTGCAGCACTTCTGCAGGTTTAACAAAATCCATAGCGCACGCCTCCTTGATGTCAGGGTATCTCTAGCATTTAACCCGCAATCGTGATGTAAATTTCTCCGCTGTTGCCATCCACTTCGGTTTTGTAGGTATTCAAGCAGCCTTCATCCGGCTCCTGTACCTTGCCGTTACGCAGATCAATCTTCCAATCATGCAAAGGACAATGGACGGCTGTCCCGCATACCATGCCCTCCGACAGTTTTCCGCCCTTGTGAGGGCAGCGATTCTCGACGGCGTGCAGACTTCCGTCGCTCAGCTTGAAGACTGCAATTTCGGTATCCTGTACAAGGAAGGTCCGTGCTCCCTTTTCATCAATATCCGCAACGTGTCCAATCCGGAATTTGTTCATCGCTGTTCCTCCTCTTCTAGTGGGTTACCGGCTCGGCACCGGACAGTGGGGTGAAGTTTTTACGCAATTTCTCGTCTTCAATGATTTCTTTCCAAGGATCAACCGTATGACCCAGTGTAACTTCCAGACGTTCAACCAGAGCGAGACGTACATCCCGATCGGCCAATGCTTCCTTCACATGATCCAGACCTACGCGTTCAATCCAAGCCGCTGTTCTCTCATTCCATTTTGCGTTCTCTCTATAGTATTGCAGGTAAGAGTAAGTCCACTCTTCCACTTCCGCATCGGTCTTCACCGTACAGAGCAACTCGGCTGCACGAACCTTGACTCCAGCGTTACCGCCAACATGAATCTCCCAAGCACCATCGATTGCGACGACACCCAGATCCTTGATCGTCGCTTCAGCACAGTTCCGCGGACATCCAGATACGGCGAGTTTCACTTTGGCCGGAGCAACCATTTTGTCGAGTTTTTTCTCCAGTCGAATACCCATCTCAATGGAATCCTGTGTACCGAATCGGCAGAACGTATTACCTACACAAGTCTTCACCGTACGCAGCGCCTTGCCATAACCGAAACCGGAAGGCATATCGAGCTCTTCCCAGATCTTCGGCAGGTTCTCCTTTTGTACACCGAGTAGATCGAGTCGTTGTCCACCCGTGAATTTCACTAATGGCACATCGTATTTCTCCGCGACAGTAGCAATCTTAATCAATTCCGCCGGGGAAGTGACACCACCATAGATCCGTGGAATAACGGAATAGGTACCGTCCTTCTGGATGTTGGCGTGATAACGTTCATTGGTGAATTTGGATACACGCTCGTCTGTGTATTCAGCCGGCCAGATCATGCCGAGATAATAATTGAGGGAAGGACGACACTTGGAGCAGCCTTCCGGTTCATTCCACCCAAGAACATTCATAACTTCTTTAACGTTTTTAAGTCCCATTTCCTTGATCTGTGCAACAATTTCATCCCGATCATAGGATGTGCAGCCACAGATGCCTTCTTTGGTCTGTTCGCCTACATTATCACCTGCGTAATACGTGAGCAGGTTTTCGATAATGGGTTTGCATCCACCGCAAGAAGCGGAAGCTTTGGTACAGGACTTGATTGCACCGAGCGTATTACAGCCTTTGTTCAGTACAGCATCTCCAATGGAAGCTTTGGTAACACCGTTACAACCGCAGACGATCTCGTCATCTGGCATACTTGCCATGCGCTCTGCCACAGATGGACCTGAGCCTGAACCACCGGAAGGCACACCGAGCAAAATTTCTTTCTCACGACCGCTGATGTTCTCACCACTCTTAATGAGGGAAAATAGAGAAGCGCCGTCTGTGGTATCTCCGAACAATACAGCTCCAATCAGCTGTCCGTCTTTGATCACCATCTTTTTGTACACACCATCAACATCATCCTGAATACGAATGCTGCGAGTGTCCGCAGCGTCTTTGAATTGTCCGGCAGAGAATACGTCCACACCAGATACTTTTAGCTTGGTAGAAGTGACTGAACCTTCGTATCCTTCGGTTGCCGCACCAGCCAGACGTTTCGCGAGCACCATACCTTGTTCATATAATGGAGCAACCAGTCCGTAGGCAATACCGCGGTGTTCTGCACATTCACCGACAGCAGAGATACCAGGAATGCTGGTATGCATATAATCATCTACAATGACACCCCGATTCACGTCGAGGCCGGTATTACGAGCCAGTTCAATCTGAGGACGAATCCCGACAGCCATGACAACCAGATCTGCTTCAAGTACCGTTTGATCGGTAAAACGAATGGCTTTCACCCGCTGTTTCCCTGTGATTTCTTCGGTATGTTTGTTCAAAAGGAACTTCATGCCCTGCTCTTCAAGCTCCCGCTGGAGCATCAGGCCTGCCGGGAGATCCAGATTCCGGTCCATCAGATGTCCGTTAATATGAATGACAGTGACGTCCATGCCCAGATTGAGCAGCCCCCGCGCTGCTTCCAGTCCAAGCAATCCGCCCCCAATGACGGCAGCTTTGCGATACTTTTGCGATGCTTCCATCATGGTCTCGCAGTCTTTAATATCACGGAAGCCGATAACGCCTTCCTTATTCGCACCGGGAAGTGGGAGGATGAATGCCTGTGAACCCGTTGCCATAATCAGCTCATCATAGGATGCACGTACACCATTCTGAGATACAACTTCCTTGCGCTCGGCATCGATCTGAACGACCGGGTCACCCGGGTACACCCGAATGCCGTTATCTTCGTACCAGCTCCACTCGTTGATTACGATATCTTCAATCGTTGTTCCGCCAGCCAATACAGAGGATAGCATGATCCGGTTGTAGTTGGGATGCGGCTCTGCACCGAAGACTGTAATTTCATAAGCATGCGGAGCAAGCTTAAGGATATGTTCAATTGTGCGGATTCCCGCCATGCCATTACCGACCAGCACCAGTTTTTTCGTTGTACTCATTATGATTAGCCCCCTTAGGTCCATTCTGCAAACTGCCTCAAAACCTTGTCTCTAAAATCGAAAAAGCCTGTTATGCCTCGGAGGACTGCGCATATACATACGCATCCCTTGCTCCGAGATTGCAAAACAGGCTTCATTGCCGTTTCAACCAGCTACGCCGTTGTAACTGTGATCGATTCAAATATGGAGTTGTTATGGCTTAACTATAAAAGATCCATCCACCCATGTCAATATAGTTAACATAAAAAAGTATTTGAAATTTAAAGTTAATTATGTTTACATGAGTTTATTGGAATATCGAATGGACGACGAAGTTTTACGAGTATATCTTCATATGAATGAAGGATTTAGATGAAGTTGGCATACCGGATACAATAAACATTGTAGAAAAGGTGCCATGTAAGGTGTTTTGCCCTTTTTTATTACAGGATGATGAGGCGTGAAACGATGATTCGAAATTTAAAATTAAGACGCAAAATCGTTACCACCTGCTTTTTGTTAGGTAATATAACACATTCATTGCTTTCATGTATTAATGCATTAAATGTTATGGACTCTGACTATACGTAATAGGGAGGGATTGATCCATCATGCGATCTTTATTGGTCATCCGTGTACAACCAACGATAGCTGCCTCATCCGATGCAATCCCTCTGACACCGGAGAGGCTGCTGGGAGCAAACGGGTACCATGTACAGGTGGCAGGTAGTGAAACGGAAGCGCTGAAGTTGGCTCGTGAGGCGGAAGCATCCATTTTGCACCTATCCCTGACTGATGTGGAATACTGGGGGAACTGCCTGGGAAAGGGGAAGTCGGATACCCCGCTGCTCTGGTGGTGCGCGCCAGATACAGCCTCTTCCTCCGCAGAATCCTGCGAGGTCGAAACCTCACTAGATGGAATACTTACACCATCCATGACCGGGCCCGAGATCCACTGGACTCTTCACTTTGCAGCCCGGCGCTACATGGAACGCAAACAGTGGGAGCAGGAACGGAAGCAGTTGCAATCCAGGCTGGAGGATCGAAAGTGGATTGATATGGCAAAGGCTATCCTTAGTGATCTGAAGCAGATCTCCGAGGCCGAAGCCTATGACCTGTTACGCAAGAAAGCAATGGATGAACGCAAACGGATGGTCGATGTAGCTACAGCGATTGTGAAGGCACATCAACTGCTCCAGTCTTAATTGGAAGGAGGATTCTCCATGGATATGTCTCAGATACTCCGAGAGGTCGGACGTGGGAAACGAGGCTCACGTGATCTGAATTATACAGAGGCGCTGACGGTTGCAGAGAAAATCCTGAAACAGGAGGTTTCCCCTGCCCAGACGGCTGCGTTTCTAATGGCTGAACGAATGAAAATGGAAAACGTCGAGGAACTGGAAGCCTTTGTTCATGCGTGCCGTAACAGCGCGGAACGGTTCTCCGTATTTCAGAACGGATTGGACTGTGCTGGTCCCTATGACGGACGGACAAAGTCGTTCATGGCTACATTTCCGGTTGCATTTGTACTCGCGGCGGCCGGGTTGCCGGTGACTTTACATGGGAGCGATCCTTTACCACCCAAGTGGGGAGTTACGCTGTCGGTTCTGTTAAAGGAAGCGGGAATTGATACACGTAAAATGGACCGGGAAGATGCCCGTGGGGCTGCGTTGCGTTCCGGTGTCATGTATGTATCCTCCGAGGATTGGTGCGAGCCTCTTCGCAAGCTTCGTCCGTTACGGGAAGAGCTAGGTTTCCGCACGGTGTTTAACACGGCAGAGAAACTCATTGATTATAACCATTCACCGTATCTGGTGTTCGGTGTGTTTCATAATACCTTTCTGGATCGGATTGCGAAGCTGCTCACTCGGTTTAACTATCGCCGTGCTTATGTGGTACAGGGAATGGAAGGGTCTGAGGATCTATACATTGATCGGCCAACCCGCGTATACGCCGTGGAAGACGGTGATATGAAGCTCGAACTGGTTGATCCTGCAGCCTACGAACTGGATATGCCTGTGCCGGAACTGGTCTGGACGGCTGCCAAGCAGCTTGAAGTGGCGGAAAGTGTGTTAAGTGGCGACGGTCATATTGCTTTTGTGAATCAGGTATTGTTAAATGGGGGTTTCCGCTTGTACGCAGCGGGGCGTGTCAATTCCATCGAAGAGGGCATATACACTTGTCAGGGGTTGCTGGAGAGTGGTTCAGCGTATCGCATCTATCAGCAATGGTGTGTCTCCATGGGTGGCGAACTGCCGGATAGCAGAGCAGTCTCCATCTATCCGGCATCGTCCAGATAACCTTTGTGCAACATTGTGATTGCTTAGTGTGTTCTTATTCCCAAGGATAAGTTACGGTTAGGAAGTCAGCGAATTTCTTGCTCTCTTCCCGCCGTTGTTTCCGCATGGCCGCCCGATCCGGAGCGGTCTCGTATAGTTTCTTCTCTTCTTCCGTCTCCGGGATAATGCGCGGTACGATTAATTTGCGATTGTTTTCGTCCAGAGCCACAAAGGTCAAAAATGCGGTCGCTGCAATTTTCTTCTCTCCGGTCTTCAGATCCTCGCGGATTACCTTCACAAAAATCTCCATGGAACTTCGTCCTGTCCAGGACGCGAACGATTCAAGTGTCACCGAATCCGTCGGGTTAATCGGGTACAGGAAATCGACAGAGTCGGTTGAAGCCGTTACGGTATTGACCCGGCATAGCTTGGAAGCGGCGATGGATGCAATATCATCGATATAGGACATCAGCCTCCCGCCGAATAGCGTGTTATGATTATTGACATCGGTTGGAAATACCCGGGCTGTCTTAAAACAACGCGTTTCGCGTACGTACTTTTTCTCCACCTGATCCATCTCCGTAGGTTTCGGTATCTCTCTCATGCTTTTTCCTCCTTACAGTATGGCTGCTGTGACATTTCATGTGTTGCAGGGTCTATTTATGATCTATTTCCCTAGTATAGGTGTCGGTCAGATACATATTCAAATGAAGTCAGAGTGCAAAAAAACCGCCAGGCGCGGACCGGCGCGCGGGCGGTTTACTGCTGTATATTAAGCCTTGGGTTTGAAAATGCCGGACGGTTTGCCGATCGGCAAGAACGCATAACCGAAGTGGGCGTTCAGTACCGAAGCGCCTGTACCATACAGGGACACAATTCCGATCGCCAGTTCAGCGTATGCTGCAATGGTGTGGAAAATGTGAGGAGCTACGCCGAAAGCGTCAAAGGTCAAGCCAAGGAACAGGAAGTCAATCAGAATGAAGATGATAAGCAATACTTTATTCGCTTCAATAGCACCGATCGTCATGAACAGGGTGAATACCAGGTATCCGGCAAAAGCAAATCCGAGCTGCTTGCCATCGGCCTGTTCAGCAAGCGTGGAACCGAATACGCCCATTTTGATCATCCAGTTGGCAGCCATAGCGAACCAGAAGAATGCATAAGCGCCAAAAGCTGTTGTGCCAAAAGTATTGTTACGTTTGGAATCTTGAATGCATGCGAATAACTGGGCAAATGCACCCAGGAAGATTGCCCAAGGAATAGCGTAGCTAAGTCCTTCTGTAATGCCAAGCTTCTGGGAAGAAGCGACCAGGGTTACAATTGCCAACCCAAATAATCCCATTGCGCTGGGATCGGCATTAACAATTTTGACTTTAGTCTGTGAATCGGTCTGCATGGTGATGATAAGCCTCCAATAATATCAAATCAGGATCAATGCCTTCGTTGGCCGTCCTCTAAATTACATCATTTGTATCCGCCGGGTCCGGACACACACATCGCCCTATTGTACCTGAATGGCCCCGTTATGGAAAGGGATTTTATTACCTTTTAAGTCAATAGACTTCTGTTTTTTCAATATACACAATAACGACACAATCCATTCTAGCTATGAATGATGAGCTACAACGATAAAATCCAACCCTGAATTAACTGCTAAAATAGCGTTAAATCAGCCATTTTCGGATACGCACTTGTGTGATAGAATAGTATTTATCAAAATTTGGAGAAGAATACAAAACATCCTTGTCCCCTATGCCATATGTTAATCCAACTATAGATTGACAGGAAAAACTAAAATGGTTCACAGAATAAGGAGGTATCAGGGGTCATGGTTATGAGTTTGGATTTGAAAAATAAAATAGAAAAGGCCAGACATAACCTTCATATGCTGGTAGAGCATAACAAGGGTGGTCTTGGACATCCCGATGTGATTCGGCAGTCTATGGCATTGGACGAATTAATTAATGAGTATAACCGAATTAGCCGAAATCATTCACGGTCCTGAATCCGAATGGATTTTAATTTAATATACGGAACGAAGAAATAGATCGTAGCGCTTGGTCATACAGACGGGCATGAATATCGCCGAAATGGACAGCCTCCAGTTAAGAAGGAGGTGTCATCCGGCGTAATATTCATGCCCGTTTGTTTTTGCAACGTATCCATCATGCATCATGCTTAATGCAGCAATCGTTTGGCTTCCAGATATAACACCTGTACGAACTTTTTCGTATTAATGCGGGTCTGGGACAGGGAAGGCTCCACATTGTTTTGCAGCTCCAGCATTTTCTTGCGAATTTCGGTAAAATCGAAAAATTTGGATGCATAGTTCTCGAACTTGGGATGTGTATAATCCGTTAACCCCAGTGAAACCACATGGCTGAGTGTCTGAAAGATGGCTCTGCGGACACGTTGTTCCGATGCCTTGATCTCCTTGTTAACCTCTGCCAGAGAGGCGTTCTCTCCCAGCTTGCGTACCGCTACGTTCTGAAAGATGTCTTTGAGGGATGGGAACGTATAGGGCGACAGCTTATGCTCATCTGTCTCTACCTGCTCCAGATATTCGAGCATATCCAGCAGATCTCTGCTGCCGGCTTCGCCGATCATGCCCATCTCGGACAGCAGGAAATGTCCTGCTGTAGTAATCGTTTTGTCCGGAACCGGAGCCGCAGTGCGCTCGTTAGGATGCAAACCGGACAATCCCTGCAATGTCCGCTGAATATCTGCGATGGATTGCTGCATCCGTAACCGCTCACCTACCAGCCGTAGAACAGACAGTATCTCCAACCGGTTAATCGGCTTCGTAATGTAATATTCAATCCCTAGTGAATAGGCTTCGCCGATCATATTTTTCGACTCAATCTGGGAGATCATGACGATCTTGCCCTCGAACCTTCCTTCAAGCGCCCGGACAGTCTGAATCCCGTCCCGTTGTGGCATCAGCAGATCAATCAGCAGTACATCCACCTTATGCAGCTCCAACAGTTCCGCGTGAATATGTGCGCCGTCCTCGGCTTCCCCGGCAATATCGCCAAGCCCTTCATCCTCAATAATATCCATCAACATGGAACGAACGCCAGGATCATCATCCACGATAAAATAACGTATATCAGTCATCTCCTTTCCTGCTTGCATAGAACCTGACATGTCAGGTTAAATGACAATGATTGGGCAATCAAAGCCCATTTTTAAAATAATTGTAGAGATTGCATGTAGGTATTTGTCGATTTTCGTAGATGCGCTTGTAGTATAAGTAACATCCCAAAGTCTGGGGCTAGTGTTGTGCAGAATGGTACAAACTTTTCATCTGACCCATCTCTGTACTTGAAATACACCATATAAAAGGGGCATACCGATGGAGCAAACAATACAAGATATTGTCGTCATTTTCAATGATTTTCTATGGTCCAAAGTGTTAATTATACTATTGGTAGTATGTGGTATATACTTCACCACCAAGACCCGATTCATGCAATTCCGCATGATTGGAGATATGGTGAAGGTGCTTCGAGAGCCGAAAAGTAAGGAACCAGGCAAAATTTCACCATTTCAGGCATTCTGTATTAGTATGGCGGCCCGCGTAGGCACAGGCAATATTACCGGTATTGCACTAGCCATCGCACTAGGGGGACCTGGGGCTGTATTCTGGATGTGGGTCATTGCGATTATTGGTTCTGCCTCCAGTTTTGTGGAGAGCACGCTGGCTCAGATCTATAAAGTGAAGGATAAGGGCGGATTCCGCGGGGGTCCGGCATATTATATGGAGCGTGGGCTGGGGAAGCGCTGGATGGGGATTTTATTTGCTATTCTCATTACGCTTTCATTCGGTTTGGTATTTAATGCGGTGCAGTCCAACACCATTACCGTCGCATTCGAAAACTCATTCGGTACGGATCGGTTAACGGTGGGGATCATTATGGCTGTGGTATTTGCAGGAATTATTATGGGCGGTGTCAAACGGATTGCAAAAGCATCGGAGTACATCGTCGTTGTGCTTGCCGTATTGTACATTGGGGTAGCGGCTTTTGTGGTGCTGGCTAACATTACCCAGCTTCCGGCTATGGTTGCGTTGATCGTCAAAAATGCCTTCGGCATCGAGCAGGTGGCAGGCGGAACGTTGGGTGCTGCGCTGATGAACGGTGTGAAACGCGGATTGTTCTCCAATGAGGCGGGCATGGGTAGTGCCCCGAATGCCGCTGCTACAGCGGATACAACACATCCGGTGAAACAGGGACTTATTCAGGCTTTTGGTGTGCTGACAGATACGCTTATTATATGTACAAGCACAGCCATGATTATTTTGCTATCGGGAGTCTACAAAGGTTCTAATCTGGGTGGCATTGAATTGACTCAGGCTGCATTAAGTGTACATATTGGTTCATGGGCATCCGGATTCCTGGCGGTCATGGTGTTCCTGTTTGCCTTCAGTACGCTAATCGGAAATTATTACTACGGTGAAACCAACATTGAGTTTATCAAATCCAACAAAATTTGGCTGTGGGTGTACCGTATTTGCGTTATCGCGATGGTGGTGTTCGGTGCGGTAGCCAAAGTACAGCTGGTATGGGATTTGGCGGACCTGTTCATGGGGCTCATGGTGGTGGTGAACCTGATTGCGATTCTGATGCTGTCCAAGGTGACGTTTGAAGCGCTGAAGGACTATAAGAAGCAAAAGGCCGAAGGACGTGATCCCGTCTTTACCCGTGACCGTATCCTTATTCCGGGTGAAGTGGAGTGCTGGGAGTCGGAAGAAGAAGTGATTGGGGACAAATCATTACATGTAGCAAATTAAGATTGCAACTAAATTTGGTTAATGATAACCAAACGGACATAATAAACAGGACTTGGATTATCCATCATGGGCAACCCGAGTCCTGTTTATTACATATAAAATGTATCTTTGCACTAGCCAAAGTTCATCAAAGATATATTTTGATTAATTTTTAACGGAATAACTGATCAGTTGTTCAGACAGAGCTTTCATACGCTCGCCCGTGTCATTGAGCTTCTCGATGACATCTGTGAAGGAAGATACAAGCGTGGCTTGTTCCTGTGAAGAGGCTGCAATCTGGGAAACCTCAACTTCCATCTGTTTGATCACCTGTTGTACATCTCTCAGACTGGTATCGATATCACTTGTAGCTTGTTTGGCATCTACAGAGAGTTTGCGTACTTCAGATGCAACCACACCAAAGCCAGCACCAGCTTCACCAACGCGGGCAGCTTCTATAGCGGCGTTCAGGCCAAGCAAGTTGGTTTGTTCGGAAATTTCGCGAATGAACCCGGCTACCTTGTTGATTTGGGAAGAGTTCTGAACAGCAAGTCGTGTGTTTTGCAGGATCTGCTCACTGGTGGCCTGCAATTCTTCAGCATGAGCAGCAACGTGTTGCACCATATCAACCAGATTACCATTGATGGTTTGGTTTTCTTGTATAATATCTTCAAGTTGATTCTGATTAGATTGGTCATAAGACACACAGAAAACGGCAACGACTTTTTGCTGATCATCAAAGATCGGAATGTTCAGCGTATCCAGCTCAATACCATAAATTTCTTTAGGTAAAGTGGTGAGGGTAGCTTCTCTTCCATTTTTCAAGACGGCAAAGTTTTGAAATGAGTCCAGGAGCAACATCCCTTTTTCAAAACCAAGGTCAAATTTCTCTGTTGTTATAACTTCCAATACCTTTTCGTGATCATATACGGATAAGCTGGCTGGTTCTCTTAGAATCTGACTAATATAAGGCATTACTTTAAGCAGTGCATCTACAACGTTCATTGAATATGCTCATCCTTTCAATATCTGAATAAATTATTTTTACGATCTATGGAATGCTCTATCTTTCATCGGACGGAAATGGCTTTTCGTGAACGGCATTTTGCATGAAAGAATGAACATTTTATGATTAAATTTTTAAATGTTTTCCATGTGAAATGATTTATTGGATATAAGTGCTAGTTGTAACTATTTTTATATCAAGATATTTGTACGGATCTATATCAATTATGGGACATATGTCCTTTTGTATACGTTATATACGGCAACGGAGGGGAAGTCGGAATGAAAGAAATTATGGACTTTGGGCTTGTACGTCAACTCGCACGTGAGAATGGATTGGATCAGGTGCTGGACGAGTCTGCACTCGCTGAGTTGCGACTGCTGGAGGCTGTGAAGGGCGAGATGATATGTGTCAAAGGCGAGCGGCCGGAGCGATTGTATTTTCTCGTGCAGGGTAAGCTCAAAATCTATACCACACTGCCTAACGGCAAGTCTCTGTTGCTTCGTTTCAGTACACCGCTCGCGCTCGTGGGCGATCTGGAGCTGGTCAATGGCAAGGAGGCCAATAATACGGTAGAGTCTGTGAGCAAAAGCCTGCTGCTTGGTATCAGCTATCGCGTTCTCCAGAATACATATGCAGAGAATCCTAAATTTCTCCACTTCATGCTCAGTCAAGTAACGCATAAGTTGTACACCTTCTCGAACCTTTCGAGTCTCAATATGTTATATCCGGTAGAGAGTCGATTTGCCAGTTACCTGTTGTCCACGATGGAGCAGGACGAGTCCTCCTCGGAAGAGATTCAGACTTCCAAACTGACCGAGCTTGCGGATATGCTGGGCACTAGTTACAGACATCTCAACAGGGTCGTTCACAATCTGTGTGATCGAAATATTATTCGCAAAGTGCGTCGGAAGCTCATAATCTGTGATCTGGAACAGCTACGTACGATCGCAGGAGGCAATATATATGAGTGATCGTTTTTGAAAATAAGGACAAGCTTGTGTGTCTATATGAAACGAAACGACACGACACAATATAATAAGGAACAATACAGTACGGTACAATAAAGAGCACCCTCGGGAAAATACCAGAGGGTGCTCTTTATACACTGCGCTTCACGCAGATTAGATATCTCCGCGTTGCTCGAACAATTGAGCAATCTCTACAATGACACGGGTTGCCTTCACCATATTGTCTACCGACACATATTCAAATTTGCCATGGTAGTTCTCACCGCCAGTGAAGATATTCGGTGTTGGCATACCCATATAGGATAACTGTGAACCATCTGTTCCTCCACGGATGGGGCGAATAACAGGTTCGATGTCCAGTCGGGTCATGGCCTCATGGGCAATATCGACGATCTGGCGTACGGGTTCAATTTTCTCACGCATGTTATAGTACTGGTCATTCAATTCCACAGTAATGCTTTTCTCTCCGTACTTGGTCTTCAGTTCGTTTGCAATATGGAGCAGATTCGTTTTACGCTCTTCAAACTTTGCCCGGTCAAAATCACGGATGATGTAGCTCATCTTCGTCAGCTCAACGTCACCCTCTAAAGACAGCAGATGGTAGAAACCATCATAACCGTCCGTGAATTCAGGAGCTTCCTCTACAGGCAGGCGTCGATTCAATTCCATCGCAATTTTCAGAGAGTTCACCATCTTATTCTTCGCTGTTCCGGGATGCACATTGGTGCCTCGTACGGTAATTTTAGCTGCAGCTGCGTTAAAGCTCTCGTATTCCAGCTCACCAAGTGGTCCACCGTCGACGGTGTAAGCATATTTGGCTCCAAAAGCAGCTACGTCAAACTTGTGCGGTCCGCGGCCAATCTCTTCATCTGGGGTAAAAGCAACCCGAATCTTACCGTGTTTCACTTCCGGGTGGTCAATCAGATAGGCCATCGCCGTCATGATCTCGGCAATGCCTGCCTTATTGTCTGCACCAAGCAATGTTGTACCGTCAGTTGTAATCAGCGTGTGGCCTTTATACTCGTGCAGTTCCGGGAAATCTTTGTTGGACAGCACAACATCCAGTTCCGAATTAAGTACAATGTCAGCACCGTCATAGTTATCGATAACCTGCGGTTTAACATTTTTGCCTGTGAAGTCGGTCGCTGTATCGAGGTGAGCCAGGAAACCGATCACGGGAACATCTTTGTCGGTATTGGATGGCAGTGTAGCCATGACATAACCATTCTCATCCATCGTCACTTCTTGCAGACCAATGGAGTTACATTCTTCAACGAGCAGTTTGCCCAAGGCCAGTTGGCCGGGTGTGGAAGGGCAGGTCTCGCTATTTTCATCGGATTGGGTATCCATCTGAACATAAGTACTCAGTCTTTGAATTAATATATCTTTCATCTATAATCTCTCCCTAGCTTGAGTAGTATATAAGTTGAGCTACTTGTTTTACACTGATCCACTACGAGGCCAGAATAACCTTCTGATCGCTGTTATCCCCAGATTTTTTGATCCACTTTTACAAAGGTGAAAATCTGAGGATAGCGTATGCTTTCGAAGTAGCTTTCTTGCAGAAAGCTTTTAGCTCCGCTTCTACAGGTTATTTCTACCCTCTCCGTTATCGTGTAACCGTTAGTCACAACTTATGTAAATTGGGTATAGTAATTATTGTGCATCTCTATGGTTATCATATCATGTTTTGCAGTCATTTCCAGAATGGGGCAGAACCGAAATATGAGAATAACTAGGTATCAAAAAGGGTACCAAGGCACAAAAATGTACGTACTTGTGTTTCCATACGCCAGGTTCATAATAAATGATGAAGAAAGGATGTGTTCAAGACATGCCATTTATCACCGTTAAGGTACTGGAAGGCAAGACGACTGAGCAGAAACGTCAGTTGATTGAACGTATGACCGAGGTAGCCTGTGAGACACTGGATGTTGAACCGAGCAAGGTCTTTATTTTCATTGAGGATCTGGAGAAGGACAACTACGGCAAGAATGGAAAAATGTTTTCGGATTTGGACAATAAGTAAGGCTTCATATATATCATGATCAAGGAACAGGAGATGCAGTATAAATGACGGAGCAATTATTTTCGCCCTATCAATTCAAAAGTTTGCAATTAAATAACCGTGTCGTCATGGCACCGATGTGCCAATATTCCGTGACGGCGAAGGACGGCATTCCGAACGATTGGCATCAGGTTCACTATGTGAGTCGTGCGGTTGGAGGAACTGGACTGATTGTAATCGAGATGACGGATGTCGATCCAGATGGACGCATTACTGACAATGACTTGGGTATATGGTCAGATGAGCATGTGCCGGCCTTCACCAAACTTGTCGATGGAATTCATGCTTACGGCTCCAAAATAGCTATTCAGATCGCACATGCGGGACGAAAAGCAGAGGATGCTCCGCAACCGGTAGCCCCATCGGTAGTCACTTTCCCGGGAGAAAAGTACAAGGAGCCTCGTGCGTTAAGTACAGAAGAGGTAGAAGCTATGGTACAGAAGTTCGCAGACGGCGTTCGCCGCGCGGTACAAGCTGGCGTGGATGCCATTGAGTTGCACGGCGCACATGGATACCTCATTCACCAGTTCCACTCTCCGCTGATGAACCATCGCGAGGATGTGTATGGGCAGGATCTGTCCCGTTTCGGCGTTGAAGTCATTCGTGCAGTGAAAAAAGAAATGCCAGCAGACATGCCGCTGATTTTGCGGATTTCGGCTGTAGAATACGCAGATGGTGGGTATGACATCGACCACACGATCAATATCGCTCGCGCCTACCAAGATGCAGGCGTGGACATGTTCCATATCAGCTCAGGCGGAGAAGGTCCTTCCGGACAACGGAAACCTGGGAACTATCCGGGGTACCAGGTACCATTTGCCCGTCGTTTCCGTGAAGAACTGAACGTTCCTGTAATTGCAGTGGGTATGCTGGAGGATGCAGCGCTGGCTCAGGCGGTTATTGGCAACGGAGACGCGGATCTGGTTGCGGTTGGCAGAGGCATGTTACGTGATCCGTACTGGGCAAACCATGCGGCTCTGGAGTTGGGCGTCAGCAAGGATCAAGCCGCCATTGCGGAGCAATATTCTCGTGGATACTAATTTGCACTAACAGTTACACTTGCCACTCCGCTTCTTCAAGTTATTTCGTTCCTCTGCGTTCTCGTGTAAATATTATTGCAAATCTTATATAATAAAAAAAGGCCACAGCATGGGTTAAACCTTATGCTGTGGCCTTATCTGTATAATGGGAAGCAAGTACACTCAATTACGGATGATTACGCTCTTCGAGTCGCTTCATAGACGAATTTTTGGTTCGACTGTGTAGGTGGTTGATCTGGTTTAAAGTCTGCATATACCTTGATGTCGGAGAACCCAATGTGTTCGAGAATTAGACGTAGCTCTTCTACGCCGTACCAACGCAAGGTAAGTTGTTGAAGCTCCGTAGCAGCAAGAGCGCCCTGATGCCATTGTTCATAGCGGATCAGACTCACTTTGTATTGGTGTAGAAGGTTCACTTCAATGGTTCTCACTTCTACTGTGATCGTATCGCCGTCAGGTAATGAAACGGTTGATGTTTCTACCGAAGAGGGCTGTGTCACATCGGGCAGAAACAGATCAAATACGAGCCTGCCTCCAGGTTCCAAATGTTGAAATAGATTACGTAATGCGTTAATCGATGCCTCTCTATCTTGAATAAGGAGCAAAGAACCTCCGGGAATGATAATTGCCTCGTATCGATATGGAAGGTCAAGCTTCTCCAGATCGGCAACAAACAGCTCAGGCATGGGCAATGCCCGCTCGGTGCAACGAGAACGGCAAGAGTCGATCATATCCATTGAATAATCAATTCCATCCACCTTCAAGCCTGCTTCAAGCAAAGGAATGAGCACTCTCCCTGATCCCGACATGGCTTCAAGGATACGTCCTTTGCAGCGCTGGAGATAATGGCGATAAAATTCAATGTCTCCTCCCAAGGAGTGTTCCACAGGTTTCGTTAGATCATAAACGGCGGTGCATAATGGACCGTAATAACTGAATGACATAGTATAGGTGTCCCCCACAATTTAAATGTATTAAAATGAAAACGTGGAAGGGAAGTGAGCGGGATTATCCCTTCCGGCAACGGTTGGAATTGGATTTTTCAGAGCAGACTATCATAGGAATCACGCACCTTTTATGTAATATGTTCCAATTATAGGGTGGGGATAAAGCGGAGGTCAACTTCTATTCGAGTAGTTATACGAAATGAAATGTATTAAGGAGGTGATACGAATGGATTCATCATCAAGTTCATCAAGTGCACTGCCGGATATCCGTCAGGAACGATTGCTTTATGCACCTATAGAGAAGGTATGGGAGACGGTCTCGACTGCGCAAGGACTGGGTTCCTGGTTCATGGCAGGCAATCTGGAACCCGTGGAGGGTCACGAGTTTATATTGGAAGCGGGCCCCTTCGGTCAATCGCCTTGTCAGGTGACGGAAGTTCTACCGCTAGAGAAATTATCTTTTCGCTGGGGAAGGGACTGGACGTTGACGTTTCAACTGAATGAACAGCCGGAAGGTACGGATTTCACACTGATTCACAGTGGTTGGGATGCGGATAAACTGACTGAATTTGGACAGGCCCACGCCATCGTACGCGAACGTATGGAACAGGGATGGGTCGGAATCGTTCAGAAGCTTGCTCAAGTTGTTAAATAAATCTTCATTTAATCAACCTCAGGCCATTTTGCCCGTTCATTCCGGTGAAATTCGGCCTGAGGTTCCTTGGTGTACCAAGATCTGGCGGAAACAGATAGAAATCCTTCAAATTATAACGAAGTTGACCGATTATGATACGGAAACTATTTCCGTGAGCACCAGAAACGTGTAACATGAATTATAGTGATAAATCGACAAAATTAGACGTCTCTCGCCATTGTGGATGGAAGGAATACATAGATGAGAAAACACTGGATTATGCTGACCATAAGTTTCATATGCATTGTCATTGTTCCACTGGGCTGGATTGCCCAGACGTTAATTAGTGAGCGGAGTAACCCCCAGGCTGCGGATGGAAGAATTGACCTGACCCAGTGGGACTTTGATCGCAAGGGTCCAGCGTCGCTAAAGGGTGTCTGGGATTTCTATCCTGGGCAGTTGCTCAGTCCGGCAGATATTGAAGCAAGTGTATCCGGTCGCAAGCCATTGCCGCCTTCGTCAGGCACTCAAGTTCCGGCCCGATGGAACAAATCTCTGGGGCAAGCACATGGGTACGGAACCTACCATCTGCAAGTCCAGCTTACAGCCCGAACGATGAAAAACGATTACGGCATACGCACGCAGAATATACGTATGGCCCACCGGGTATTTATCGATGGTAAAGAGATTGGCGGTAAAGGACTGCCGGGAATGACCCCAGATACGGATGTACAATTAAATCTGCCCTTTACGGGATTCACGTCCATTGAGGGCAACACGGCTGACATTATTATTCAAGTATCAAATTATAGTTACTCGTCTGGGGGCATTGTGGCACCCATTCTATTTGGAGACGAGCATAGCATCCTGAAAAGCCAACAACAGGACTGGCTCAAGGATCTGATGACCTTGTTCGGCTTTATCTTGCCCGCTGGCTTCTTCCTGCTACTGTTTCGGTTGCGGCGTAGTGAGAAGGAACTGAATTATCTCGGATTATTCAGTCTTTCCGGTGCACTTTACGCTTTGACCCATGGGGAGAAGTTACTGGGAACGTTTGTACCGTTCCTGACTAACAATGAAATGCTTCGGATTCAGCTTCTTAGTTCAGCCTTTGCTTATTACTTTTTGCTTCGATATATGGATGCTCGTGTACCAGGGGCAGTTCATCAGTGGTTTGTTCGTCTTGCTGTAGTGCTAATCATTGCCCAGACCATTGTGGGCCTAACGCTCCCTCCGACCCTATTCTCTTCTTTTGAGCTTCCCATGTTACTGATCTCGCTTGTTGTTATGTTCTATACGCTGCGAGCGATGTTCTATTGGTTAAAAGGACGACCGAATGACAGCCATTTTGCACTGGTAAGCATGATGAGCATACTCATGGTTGTTGTATTGCACACGCTCGGTGCGTTCACTGCTGTAGATACAGCGTTCTTTGCGCTGATTGAACTTTTATTATTTGTATTTGCCCAGATGATTGTGACGGCAATCCGCTTCGCACAATCATTCCGTGACGTGGAGGCTCTATCGGAGCGTTTGCTTGCCATTGACAGTCTCAAGGACGAGTTCATGGCGAACACGTCTCATGAGCTGCGAACTCCGCTGCACGGGATCATTAATATTGCACAATCGATGCTGGAAGGGGCAGCTGGAGCGGTCACACCCAAGCAAGCCAAGAATCTGTCCATGATTACAGCAACCGGTAAGCGGCTGTCGCTGTTGGTTAACGACATTTTGGATTTTTCCAAACTGAAAAATAGTGAGATTGAGTTGAAACGGGTAGCTGTCGATCTGGAATCGGTTGCCCGTACTGTAGTTGAAGTCTCGGGTTTCACGTTCGAGGACAAGCCGGTTTTACTGATTCAGCAATGGCCCCAGTCGTTGCCGCTTGTTGAGGCAGACGAAGATCGCCTTCGGCAGATTCTGTATAACCTGCTGGGTAACGCCTATAAGTACACTGAGCAAGGTGAGATTCGGTTGTACGCCAGTGTTGAAGGGGATCGGGTGAAGGTATCGGTCGCTGATACGGGGGTAGGCATTGCCTTGGACAAACAGGAGGATATTTTCCAGGCGTATGAGCAGAGTAACGGGACGATTGAGCGATTGAATGATGGAACTGGACTGGGTCTGAGTATTACACGGAAACTCGTTGAGCTTGGCGGAGGTGAAATCTGGGTTGAATCGGAGCCGGGGCAAGGTTCTACCTTTCATTTTACCTTGCCTGTTATGAAGTTACCGCTGCTACAGTCTCAGTTAAAACCAGCTGCCGCCCGATATGTTGCTGCACATGGGGCAGGGACGAAGGAACTGGTGACAAGAGAGTCAGATGAGCCGGATAATCTTACGGAAGCGGAGCACACGATTCTGATTGTAGACGATGATCCCGTGAATCGACAGGTATTGCTTAACCTGTTATCGACGGAACGGTATCGTGTGATTGCGGCGGACAGCGGGTCCACTGCATTGAAACTCCGTGAAGAATTCCCGTCCATTGATCTTGTCATTACGGACTGGACAATGCCCAAAATGTCTGGGCTTGAGTTATGTCGCAAACTGCGTGAGCACAGTTCCTTGTCAGAGTTACCGATTCTGATGTTGACCGCCCGAGGGTTGCCTGAGGATATCAAGCATGGGTTCCAGGCGGGGGCCAATGATTTCCTGAGCAAACCGGTGGATGCCGGTGAATTGCGTGCCCGGGTTCGGACGTTAATTGAGATGCGGAGTTCTGTGCAGGAGGCTATTCGGACCGAGATGGCCTTTTTGCAGGCCCAGATCAAGCCGCACTTTCTATACAATGCACTCAATGTCATTATCGCGACCTGTGCAGTGAATCCGGACAAAGCAACCGATCTGCTGATTGAATTGAGTCATTACCTGCGTGGAAGCTTTGACTTCCAGAACAGGGAGCAGCTTGTTCCTTTGACCAAAGAACTGGAATTGGTGGAGTCTTATGTGCATCTGGAACAGGCCAGATTTGAGGAAAGACTGGTGGTCGAGTATGAGGTGGAACCGGATGTGCATCTGTATCTGCCGCCTCTCAGCATCCAACCGCTTGTGGAGAATGCCATTCGCCATGGCGTAATGGAGCGGGCAGCAGGCGGGACAGTTCATCTTAGAATTTTCAAAGAGAGCGAGTATGTGGTCGTCCAGGTTCAGGATGATGGCGTCGGTATCCCCCCTGAGCGTATGGCTCAGGTGAAGTCTGGACGAACTGAAGGTCCAGGAGGTGTCGGGTTGCAAAATATAAACCGTCGCCTGATGTCTCTCTATGGTCAGGGACTGGAGATTCATAGCCATGTGGGTCAAGGTACGCAGATCCGATTCCGTATCCCTGTACAAAAGGTGAATTATTCCAAATAATGTGCCGAGTTGAGCAATTATGGTTAACAGACTAATAAGCGGATGCCGATAAAAACGGTATTCCTATTGAATCTTTCATGGCAGGAGGCTAAATGAACGGTGAGAGCCATTGTGATTGATGACGAGAAGCCAGCGCAGCTTCATCTGGAGCGCCTACTTCAAACGGACGGACGAATTACACCCGTGCAATGTTTTTCAACAGCACGCGATGGTCTTCATTTTCTGGCAAACGAACGTGTGGATGTTGTATTTTTGGACATCGGAATGCCGGAGATGAATGGCCTGGAAGCGGCTGAATATATACAGCAATTGGATCAGAGTATTCGTATTATCTTTGTGACAGCTTACGCGGATCATGCGGTAGAGGCATTCGAGCTGCATGCACTGGATTATGTACTGAAACCGGTAAGCTCCACACGATTAGCCAAAACCATTGATCGGATTGCGGGCATCATGTCGCATCATTCCCAAGTTGCAGCCACCGCGGAGGTGCAGGAATCGGAATCTGTATCTGTGGAGTTGGACACCGAAGTGCCGGGGCTGCTTACGTTCAAACATCTGGATATCTATAGAACTCTGGATCAGGGTGCAAAGAAGCATAAGTGGCGTACAACCAAATCGCAGGAATTGTTTGCTTTTTTGTTTCATCACAGGGAAGAGTGGGTAAGCAAAGAGATTCTGCTGGATAAGCTGTGGGGTGATGTTTCCCAGGAGAAGGGACTAACCCATCTACATACTTCCGTGTACCAGATTCGAAAGCTGCTTAAGGAATGGAACATGACAGGCAAGCTGGAGTACAATATGAACCGCTATCGTCTGTTATCAGGCAATCTGGTGAGTGATGTGGAACAATTCGAAAAAGCCATGGTCTATACTGCCATCACCTCGGATAACGTTGATGACCTGAGACATATGATTCCACTCTATCGTGCCGATTATCTGGAAGAGCATGATTATCACTGGGCGCAGGCCAAAGCAAGGGAACTCAGACGCAAGTATACAGGTCTGGTAATGGATATCGCGAGATGGGACATGATGCATGGTCGAGGTAGGGAAGCGATTGAGCCATTAACGATATTGCAGGAACGGGAGCCTTATTCGGAAGAAATCTGTCGACTCATGATGGAAGTGTATGCATCCATAGATGATCAACAAGGCATACTTCGTTTATATCATTCATTTACATTAACCCTGGATGAAGATTTGGGACATGAGCCGGAGCCCGAAACAAGCAGGTTATATCAGAACCTGACGGACAAATAAATGTAATTTCAGACAGGAGGATGAGGAATGAAGCTATTCATACACCGCAAAGATCTGCGTACGGATGATCTGGCTGCATTCGATTATTTGCGGGAACACGAAGAAGAGAGTGTGCATGTTCTCATCTATGATCCATTCCTCCTGCGGCAAGGCCGAGAGAAGGAACACAGCGGTGTGAATTTTAGGCAGCATGCAATGGAATTAGGCAGGCAGTATGTTGAAGCCAAACGAAAACTGCATGTTGCTTATGGCAAACCGGCTGAAGTGGTTGATTTCATCCTGAACGAATTCAAAGGCGAGATTGAGGAGATTGTGGTCCACCGGGACATGACACCATATGCAATCGAGCGGGATAGGGCCATACGCAAAGTCAGTGAGGCGCATGAGGTTTCGTTCACGCAACTTACGGATCATTTGCTGATGGATCTAAATGGATTTGCTAATTTTACAGGCAAGTCGGAGCCTTATAAAGTATTTGCGGCTTTCCATCGGCGGTGGGTGGAATTCATGAATGAACATCCCAATCCTCCCTCGGCAACAACGATTGCAGAACTGAAGGTGAGTGATCGACAGATTGAATGGCCGGATGCGATGAAGGTACCTCCGGAGTTGCTGGAGTCCAGTGGCTCGGATGAAGAGGACCCGCATCTGCTGCTGGATCAATTCTTATCGGATCGGATTGCTGAATATGGTGAGCATCGGGACGAATATGAGGCTTACGAACCGAGCCATCTCAGTTCTTACGTAGCTGTGGGGGCCGTATCCATTCGCAAGATGTATGATGCAGCGAGTCGCACAGCAGAGGCTGGGGAATGGATCAGACAGTTGTGCTTCCGCGACTTCTACCTGTATCGGGCGGTCTATGAGAGTCACTATTTTACATATGAAAAGGTGTATGATCTCTCGGCTCTTCATGATGGTCATTTCGAACATTGGTGCAAGGCGGAGACAGGCATTCCGATTATTGATGCAGCGATGACGGAACTGAACGAAACCGGACATATGCCGAATCGGCTTCGGATTCTTACGGCGATGTTTCTCACCAAAAACCTGCAATGCCCGTTCACCTTGGGTGAAGCTTATTTCAGGCGCAAGCTGCGTGACTATGATAACATTCAGAATCGCGGTAACTGGCTATGGTGTGCTTCGCTTGGCGAGAATGCAGCTCCATATTTTCGCGTGAACAATCCGGTAACACAATCCGAGAAGTATGATCCGCAAGGTGATTATATTCGGAAGTGGTTGCCTGAGTTGAAGGATCTGCATAGCAAGGACATCCATCAGCCGCGCAAGGATGCCATTGTCGATCTGAAGGCATCGAGACAGGTGGCTATTGACGTGTACAAACAGATTCTGGCGAGCCGCCAGAAGTAGACCGAGTCAGGGGCTGGTTCATGCCCACACCCAAATATACCAATCTCATCCGGTTGAACCAACAATCATTTGGTTGAAATCAGGATGTTCCAAAGACCGCGTACTCGCGGTCTTTTTTACATATATAGACATGAAAATAGTGTGAAATATGATGAAAATTTAGGAATTGTTAAGAAAATGGACTACCCATCTTAAGCATTATGCCTTTTAATAGATAGAGAGCTTTATCGTATTAAGTCATATCTGACATATTGACGAACAAATGAAGGAGAAATTTTAAACATGAGTGAAACACTGAAAAGAGAGCGAATTCCGGAGCTGAATCTGGTACGTGCCATGGCGATTATCGGCGTACTGAGCGTGCATTCCACTTCTTACGCGACGGTGGACATGACCGGTTCGGGCTATTATTGGCTGTACAACTTTATTAATATCTTTATGAAATATGGTACGCCAACCTTTATTTTTATGAGCAGTTTCGTGCTGTTCTATAATTATTATTCCCGTCCGCTGGACAAGAAACTCGTAAGTAATTTTTACAAGAAAAGATTTGTGTATATTTTACTTCCGTATTTCCTGTTTTCATTGATGTATTTTGTTATTCTGCATTTCACGCATTATCAGGGCCGACCGTTCGGCGAATCGGCTGTAAGTTTCATTACGAAATTGTTTACGGGTAAAGCCTATACGCATCTGTACTTTGTGTTTATTAACATGCAATTCTATCTGTTATTCCCATTGGTGTTATGGCTGCTCAAGAAGTATCCTTCCGTGGTCAAATGGTCTGTACCGATTGGATTATTGATTCAATGGGCGTTTATCGTAAGTAATAAATATGGATTCCAGGTCCCTAATAAGGGAAGCTGGGCGTTCTCTTACTTTTCCTATTTCATGCTGGGGGCATTCATCGGGGTGTATTTCCCTAAAATCAAGCAATGGTTCGTCATCAGTCGGGCCAATGCCACTAAAGGGCGCATAGCTTCATGGATTCTGCTCTGGGCGGTGTGGATCATTGCCGGGCTGGGTCATGTGTACATCTACTATCAGCTGCGTCTGAAGATCGCAACGTATAACACGCTGTGGTATGAATTCTTCTGGAATGTGCATACCTTTGCTTGTGCGCTCGTACTCATCCAGATTGCTTATCTGCTCTACCGCAAAGGGCCGTCTCTGATCGTTAAGCCGCTGAATCGGCTTGGGGCACTGTCCTTTGGTATCTATCTGATTCATCCATTCTTCCTGCTGGTGTATCGGAATTATCCGCCGCAAACAGGAGTGTCCTGGTTAGTGCATCTGTGGTATGCCGGAGGATTTGGTGTAGCTCTGATCGCTTCGTGGATCGTCGTTGGATTGACGGCAAGGTTCGTTCCATATGCATGGGTGATCTTCGGCAATCTGCCAAAACCGAAACCACGTCTGGCACCACAACAGAACTCGGGGCAATTGGATGTTCGTTGAGATACATTTACAATATAGGAATAATAAACCGTTTCTTGGTCGACCTTAGGGGAGAGCAGGAAGCGGTTTTTTTATGTATGCAGATATGCGAGAAGTGGGGAACGAGTGTTTCTTTTATATGTACGAGGGGTAATCATAAGGCGGAACGATAATACATTATGGATGACAGGATTAAGGTGAAAATAATGACAACATGCGAAAAATGCGGGAGACCGATGCAAGATATATTGGAATATGTGGAACACATTCTTCACGAATGCAATGAACAGACTCAGGAGTACAATTCGAAAGATTATCAGGCCTTTGGCCATGAGGGTGTTCGCGAGCAGATGTGATACAATAGAAAGAAACCGGATTCATACGGAACCGAGGTGACAACATGGAGACGGGTCCAGCCCCTTTCCGGCAAGGAAAGACGGAACAAGAAGCGCGACCGACCAAGACATGTATGTATTGCGGACAACAGCGACCTATGTCCGAATTCCGGCGCAGAACCGGAAAGCGGGCAGGTCCCGGAGCCAGACGGGGAGCCTGCCGTAGCTGTCGACAGCTTGGTGGACAGGCTGATCATGATGCGGGTTCAAGCATGAGCGGGCAAACGAATGAACGGATGAGGCATCCACGAGGTGGCTTGGAGACACGTGATGTTACTAATAGACCGTCTGCCTCTGTGAAAGATGAAGCGGATCGGATCTCTCATGGCAGGGAGCAGGGATCTGCTACCGAGTCGTCTTCAGACAGACATCTGGTGTCTCAATCGTCAGTAGGCTCGACGTCTGCGAATGACGATGAACATGCTGACTTGGTGACTTCCTTAGTCTCTTCTTCTGGTAATCGGAAGAAGCGGAGAAGACGGAGGAAGAGTAAGCGTTCAGAGGGACTGACAAGCAATGAGCAAGCGGAACCGAGCTTAGAGCATGATGGCTCGGCAGATGAGGTATTGATTGAACCAGCTGAGCCACAGCCAGGCGAGCGCTGGCGTGGGGAAGAGCATTCGCAGCGCCATGCTGCTGCGAATGCTAAGGGCACTGCACAGCGGGCAGGCGCTGCTGTGCAGGCCGCCAAGCAGGCTGCGGCGGCCCAAGCTCTGCTGCCGGCTGAGCCGCAAGGCCCGGCAGCAGAGCCCATGGCTGCGGATCAACCGACCGCAGCCAAACGCAAGCGCAAGCGGCGCCGCAAGCGTGCTGCCGCGCTCGCGCCCGGCGCAGGGCAGGCCCGCAGCGTAGCTGCTGAGGCCCATGCGCCGGCCCTGAGCGACCGTGGCGATGCCACCACGGTCGCTGCACCTTCGGCGGCGGAGGCGCAGCCTGCCGCCGCCAGGCGCGAGCCTGGGCAAGCGCCGGGGGCTGCTGCGGAGGCAGGGCCTCCTGCGCCCGTGCGCCAGCCTGGCTCGCCAGGGTCCAAGCCGGGCCAGGCGCGCAAGGAGCGTGCGCCCAAGGCGAACAGCGAAGACGCTGCCCGCGGTACATCCGGGCAGCGACCCGCGCATGCCAGCCGCAGTCACGCAGCTGGCATGGACGGTCGTCCCCGTCGTCAGACGCCGGCGGCCCCGGTAGCTATTGACCCGGAAGATCCGGCTTCGCTCCGGACCAACCGGCAAGGCATGGTGCGGATGCGCGGCAAGACGGACAAGGGCAGGCGCTGGCATCAGGAAGTGGACATGGAGCTTGCGGTTACGCTGGTCAAGGAAAAAGCTGCTGTGGTGGTCAATCGGTACACGATTCGCCGATTGTTCAGCAACAAGGATTTCAAGCGGTATATTCTGACCCGGGATCACTACACCTGTTACTTCTGTGGATCGTATGGAGATACGATTGACCATCTGCTGCCACGTGCCAAAGGTGGACATACTACCCCGCTTAACTGTGTCTGCGCCTGTAATCTGTGCAACCAGTCCAAAGCGGCGATGGATGCCGAAGAGTTCATGAACTCAGGTATTCCTGAGTGGAATGCTGCCCATCAGGCAGAACTGCTTGAACTGGCCATGCAGGAAGCGCAGCTGGAAGAAGGATAAATACCCCCAAAGAAGGATCGGGGTTTCGATATGAAGAGCACACCAAGACCACAAGAGGTCGAGGTGTGCTTTTTTGATTTAATTTTGATTGGAGTGGAAGTCAGTTCGCTGTGCAATAATTTCTTCAAATTGACAACGGTGTTCATCGAAGATGTACGTTATACTGGGAGGGAGTTGCTAAAGAAGCTTCATCATCCATATGAATGATGAAATGTATAGTGAACATCAAACCTGAGAACGTAGACTGTATAGATTGGATGGATGCAGATGACCCCGGCAGCATTGGACATTATGTCCTATATTACGGAAGAAAATATTCGTTTCTGGCTAGAGAAGTTTCGCTCCCTGGGCCCGTTACCGGGAATTTTGCTTACGTTTATGAAATCATTTGTGCCGCCACTTCCAACGTTGTTGATTGTGGGTGTGAACGGTGCGGTATACGGTCTGTGGGCAGGGTTTTTATATTCATGGATCGGCATGGTCCTCGGTTGCACCGTTACATTTCTGATCGTACGGGAGATCGGGAAATCGGCTTTTGTAGAGCGATGGGCACGCAAACCTCGTGTGCAGCGCAGTATGGTATGGATTCGGAGGAACGCGTTCGGTTATGTTTTCCTGCTGAGCATCTTCCCGGTAGGTCCGTTTGTCATTATTAATGTGGCAGCAGGTATCGCACGAATGCGCTTGTTATCCTTCCTGCTTGCGGTGGGCTGTGGTAAAGCGATCATGATCTTCTCTGTTACGTATATCGGTTCCAATGTGGAACAATTTTTGGAGCACCCTGTACGCTGGGTAGGCGTGTTGCTGTTCATTGCGGTATCCCTGTGGGCAAGCCGCAAACTGGAGCGACACTTTACCCGTTCATCGTCAGATGGCGAAGAGCTGAATGATCTGAATCAACCAACTGGCAAATCGATTTCCTCCTAGTTTGGGTTAAAAATGGTATATTTGTGTGGTATTTATGAATTACCCGGAGATGAACCTTTTTAAAGGGGGATTAGTATGATTGAAAATGTCTTTGATTTTGATAAAGAATTATATCGCATGAATGAAGAAGAGCTTCGATCATTATTGCGTATGCTCTATTTTAGCGCGGACATGGCAGTTAGTCATCAGACAGAAGAACATTCAGTTGATTTCGCAGTGAGTGTACAGCGGATTTTTGAGGGGTTAGGCGAGGAGAGGAATCGGAAGCAAGCTGAGCAGCAAATGCTTGATACACAGAAGCCGCGTGAAATTCATATAGCGATTGGTGAATCACCGTTGGGTAGCATTAAGGTTGCCATGGGTAGTGTTCCTGGACGCTTGGCACGACGTTTTTATTCTATGAATGACTACTATGCTATAGGGCCGTTGGGGGATCTCACTGATAAGATAGTTCTACAACGTAGACACCTCTGGTTGCTGGAGAGACTTCATTTAAGTGAACACGGAAAATACGCTATCAAAGGCGTAGATGAAATGATTCAATTAAAAAACGTGATGAGTTCCATTGATGAAGAGACTAGAATAACCATTTGGTATGCTAATAACGCCCATGAGAAAACGGGTCTTCTGTATGCTATTCATTTGCTGCGTAACAGGAAGAGTCCTGTTTATCTGATCGAGACAAGTGCACTGTATCAGGAGTTATTCCATAACCCTGACATTGAGTATGATGTTTTGAGAACAGGAGAGATTGTTTCTGAGAAGTTATTAGTCATGTGGAACCATTGTGTAAATGCAGAGCCGGTGTCTTCAGAAGAACGCAAGCAGATGGAGCAAGAGTGGAATTTTCTCTCTAAACAACCAGGCCATCTGCGAATAATGAAGGATAGTAAGATTCATAGCGTGTCCGAGGACGGAATTGATGATTTCATTATGCAAAAGGTGAGAGATCTTACGTTAACCAGACAATCAGATGAATTTATAATATGTGCCCGTGTTGTAGGTGAAGTACTTGGATATTTAGAACAAACTGTGGGAGACGCATTTATTGAATATCGAATACGTCAACTTGTGCTGCAGGGCCGACTGGAGATGGAAGGTATCCCACATGCGATGAGATCCTATGGTGTCCGACTTGCGAGTAAGGAGCGGAACTAAAAGTTACTGGCGTGCGATACATTAGAGATTGAAGAAAAACATATAGACTGTACTCCGGCATGATTCTCCTACTTGTCCGGGGGACAGTCTATTTGTTCATGTTTGAATACTGGACCGACTTCTCTCGTGCATTGTACAATAACGTTCTTCTTCATCATTTTCATTTCTGTTATGACTTCTTCCCATTCCAGATTTCCATTAGCGGTCCATCTTCCCCGTAGACCGGATCGGTATCTGGGATCGGAACCTCTCGGATTTCCTGCAGAGCCTTCCGCAGCTCCCCTTCTTCACCTGTGCGTGTGTTGTAACTCATACCGCCGGGATAGGCACCGGCAATACGAAAGTCCGTGCTGAACTCCAGACGTTTATGCCCAGTTCCAGCGGGAAGCACGACAACGTCGCCTGTCTGAAGGTAAACTTTTTGTCCATTTTCTCCGCCTAAAATCAGTTTCACGAATCCGCTCACCACAGCAAGAGCCTCATGAGCATTACTATGATAATGATGATAATTGAACACACCATTCAACCAGCTGTTTCCCCATCCATTACGATTCAACAACGATTCTGCATGAAGGGCCTCTTCTGCCCATACGTTCTTATACAAGAGCACAGGCAGGGTCGGATGATTGGGAATCACACCGTTCTCCTGAAGGAATAACGTCTCTATATTCTGTTTCCGTTCATTCATCTCATATCACCTCCCTATAAATTAACCGATAACCTCAAGAACGAACAAAAAACAATTGTAAAATGATACAAAATGTATCATTTTAAGGTTATACTCAGTACATATACTCTCTTCAATGCACTCGTTGTATAAATCGCAAGGGGGAATCGTGTGTGAACATTGTGATTACAGGAGCTTCTGGATTTGTGGGATTTAATCTTTCACAGTATTTGGCGCAAAAGGGGCATCGAATTACTCTTCTGGATCGGGATGATTATTGTCAGAGGCTTGTTCACGTCTCTCCTCTACATGACATGCCGTTCATCTGTTGTGACCTTGCATCGGACCGGATTCATCTGCCTCCAGGAACAGATTATATTATTCATCTGGCAGCCATGCCTCATGTGGATTATTCGTATCATCAGCCAGGGGAAGTTTTTCGCAATAATACACTTAGCACACAGGCTATTCTACAATATGCGACCGAACATCACGTCCCTGTTTTGCTGGCTTCATCTGTTGAAGTGTATGGCGGTGATTGGGGCAGAGTCTATCATGAATCCGATGCTTATGCCCCCGTCTCGCCTTATTCCGCATCCAAAGTCGCCTGTGAAATGATTGCTCACTCCTACGCTCAATGTTACCAGCTTCCAGTTAAACTCTTTCGCTTGACCAACCTCTATGGTCCATGGCAATTGCCAGACCGTATTATTCCCCGAAACTTTGGTCGGATACTGGACGGACTGCCTCTGGATATACAGGGATCGGCAGTGCGTGATTTCCTGTATGTAGATGATGCTCTCCGGGCCATTGAACAGATCATGCTGAAAGGCAAAGACGGACAGGTCTACAACATATCAACAGGGCTTGGAACAACCATGCAGGAGATCGGGGAGATGTTGAAACCCATGGATCGATCCTTAGCTGCTGTAGAGATTCGGGAGCAAGAACCAACCCAGTCCAGAGGGTCAAGTCTGGTCGTGCATTCAGGCAGATTACGAGCGGAATTGGGATGGTTACCTCAAACCACATTGGAAAAAGGATTGGAAAGAACCTTCCGTTGGTATCAGGAACATCCCGAGTGGGTAAGACAGTTCAGCCGTGAATACCATACAACAAGGGAAACGCGCAGTTTCATTATCGATATGGCAAGATACGCAGTTCCAGCCGTATAGAACGCACAAAAAAAGCCAGGGAAGGGTGTATTGAGTAACACCTTCCTTGGCTTTTTTGCGCCTCCGTCTCATGTTCAGATTTCATCCGAACACGGACAGTTAGGCTAGTTTGTAACGATCTATTGCACGAAATCATCGTGCTGTTGACCTTACATTAAAAGGATCTTAGTGATCTTTTTTAACGTCGGCAATTTTATCCTGTACAGCACCTTTGGCTTTGTCTTTCTTACCCTCAGCCTGAAGGGATCTGTTATTGGTTGCATTACCGATCTGATCCTTCACTTCGCCTTTGGCCTTGTTTACGCCTGCTTTGATTTTATCGCTAGTTGAATTACTCATATCGAACATCTCCTTCGTTTCTGGTGTAGTCCTTATTAACCGGGATGTCCATATTCTAAACGCATAGGGTGTGTTCCAAGTTTTGCATTCGTGACGCAAGAGGTTCATACTTGAAATAGAAAAGATGTCTCAATGATGGAATAAGGCTGAGCCCAACGCTGCATAATAACGACAGTGACCAATTTCGTTGCATGATTATCGTGATATTGGAAAACAATTCCTGAACATTTGGATAAACGAATCCTTCCTTGTGTACATATCGCACATCTGGTCATATGTGATCTTGTCTTAATACCACATGTGGTAGGAATACGGATCTTGGACAGGAGGATCGGCGGCGTTAGCCTGCCTTCATGGGTTGACAAAAAAATCGATTTTGTTACAATGTTCACAATATCTTCACAAGTGTAAAAAATTTCTTTTTCATGTTCATGTGTAAGAGGTGTAATATAAGGGTATAGAGTTCGGTTTCGGCCTGCTTGTCGTTTTGTGCGTCAACACATGTTGTCCGCAATAGATCCAAGATACAATGCATGATGTGGGAGTGGCCCTGAGCTACGCTCACCCTATTGTGTGAAATTTGGTACATTTAGTTGTATTCAATGTATTTTGTGGTTCGGCTCTGCTTGACAGGCATCATGAAAGTCGCGGACTTCTATCCCAAAGTAAAGGAGGACTTTCTCTTATGTCACAATCGCCTACTCAACAAGAGGTGCCAGTTACAGAAGGTGCCAACGTTTCCGAGCGCCAGTCCTTGGACGTTCTGGATCAACTGATGAAGCCTGAGGTACAGGAGTCTTTAACCGTTCTGGTGGAGAACCTGCCTAAATTGGCTGAAATGGTTACTGCTATGACAAAAGCTTATGACTTTGCACAAAGTGTAGCAACAGACAAAGTTCTGATCAGCGACACAATGAGCGCAATGGGCGAGTTCGCTAAGCCTGTTGTAGACAAAGCTAAAGGTGTAGCTTCTGCTGCCATCGAAGCCAATGATCGTGCGCAAACAGAGCAAACTTCAGTTGGCTTGTTCGCTATGCTGAAAATGCTTAAAGATCCAAATGTACAACAATCGCTTCGTTTTGCTCAATCTTTCTTGAGCATCCTGAACGAGCGTCAACAACCGAAACGTTAAGACTTAGAAGAACGGAGGATGGATATGTCGAAGCAAATTTTGATCTTGGGTGGAGGATACGGCGGTCTGTTGACTGCATTGACTGCGCGTCAATACTTGTCTCCGGAAGAAGCGACAATTACTGTCGTTAACCGTTACCCTACACACCAAATTATCACGGAACTGCACCGTCTTGCAGCAGGAAGCATTGCTGAACAAGCAGTTGCTCTTCCACTCGAAAAATTGCTGCGTGGCAAAAACGTGAACTTGAAAATCGATACGGTGGATACAATCAAGCCGGACGAGAAGAAAGTTCTGATGACCAGCGGCTCCACATACTCTTACGATGCACTTGTCGTTGCCTTGGGCAGCGAAACGGCATTCTTCGGAATTCCGGGATTGCAAGAGTACAGCTTCACGCTCAAATCGGTTAGCGATGCAAACCGTATTCGTGCACACGTTGAAGCACGTCTTGATGCTTACAAACAGTCCGGCAACAAAGCAGACGCTACGTTTGTTATTGGTGGCGGCGGCTTGACAGGTATTGAGCTTGTTGGTGAATTCGCTGACCTGCTTCCTGCTGTATGTCAAGAAAAAGGGATCGATTTCAAAGAAGTATCCCTGCACACGGTTGAAGCTGGTCCTTCCATTCTGGCTGGATTCCCACCAGAACTGGTTGAGCGTGCTAAATCGAGTCTTGAGAAACGTGGCGTTAACTTCATCGTTGGCGTAGCGATTACTGAGATGAAAGAAAGTGAAGTTCTGCTGAAAGACGGCAGCTCCATCCCTACGAGCACACTCGTATGGACAGGTGGCGTACAAGGCAACGCTGTTGTTGCTAACAGCGGAATTGAAGTGGATCGTGGCCGTGCGAAAGTTACGGAAGTTCTGCAATCTACTTCTCACAAAGACGTGTTTGTTGCTGGTGACAGCGCAGTGGTCTTCCCTAGCGAAGGCGCTCGCCCTTACCCTCCAACAGCACAATTGGCTTGGCAAATGGGTGAAACCATCGGTCACAACTTGGGCGTAATGTTCAAAGGTGGCGCAATGGAATCCTTCACACCAGTATTCTCCGGTACGCTGGGAAGTCTGGGTCGTAAAGATGCTGTCGGCATGATCGGTGGCAACCAGACTCGTCTGAAAGGTCTGCCTGCAACCATGATGAAAGAAGCAAGTAACATCCGTTACCTGGCTCACATTCACGGTTTGTTCGCACTGGCTTACTAATCTTAATGCCACATTCAAGGGCGCCCTTTTGGGCGTCCTTTTTGGTTGTCACGATTATAAAGAATCACAGATAATCAGACGTCAAAAAGGTGCGGCAGAAGGGGTCGATGTGAGGCCACGTATAAACCACATAGGGTATATGGAATATTAATGGGGTAACGGAAGATTTCATATTTCATAGATGTACTGAATGGACTTTAACCTGGAAGCCGGCGCTTAGAAGCGCCGGCTTTCGTTTAAATTATAGGATGAGCATCTCTAAATAAAAAGGAACGGTTAGCAGCAACAAGCTGTCCGTGCAACCGAGAGGAGAAATGACGTATGAACGTTTTAGTTATAGGAGCAAATGGGCAAATCGGCAAGTTTGTGGTGGAGCAGCTGGTACAGGAAGGCAAACATAAAGTAACGGCCATGATCCGCAAACCGGAGCAGGCAGACACGCTTAAGGAACTCGGTGCCGATGTGGTAATCGGTGATCTGGAGGGACGTGTGGAGGACTTGGCTGAGGCCATGAAGGATCATAATGCCATTGTGTTTACAGCGGGTTCTGGCGGATCTACCGGTCAGGACAAAACACTGCTGATTGATCTCGACGGTGCGGTGAAAACGATGGAAGCCGCAGAGCAGCAAGGAATCTCCAGATATATTCTGGTCAGTGCGTATGGCGCAGATCAACGGGAGAAGTGGCCAGAGTCCATCAAGCCTTATTACGTGGCGAAGCATTACGCGGATCGTGTACTGTTTGCAAGTGATCTGAATTACACGATTATTCGCCCAGGTGGTCTGAAGAATGAACCGGGTACGGGCAAGATTGCAGTTGGAACAGATCTGAAGCCGGGAAGCATTCCGCGTGAAGATGTGGCCCGGGTCATTGTGGCTTCCTTACAGGAAGAGAAGACGTACCGGATGGCCTTTGATCTGATTGCCGGGGAGCAACCGGTTGAAGATGCCTTGGGCAAACTATAGATATTATTGTAAGATAACGGGAGAATGAATTGATGGGGATGAGGGGGAGCGCTGCATGAACGAAGCCGTGCTGGTCATAGAGGATGAGCCCAAAATAGCACGTCTGCTTGAACTGGAATTACAGTATGAGGGATATCAGGTAGGCAAGGCGGGTAGTGGAACAGAAGGATTGGAGAAGTATGCAGAAGGACAATGGGATCTGATTTTGCTTGATGTGATGTTGCCTGGTCTGAGTGGAATTGAAGTGTTGCGGCGAGTTCGGGCCAAAGATGCTACAGTTCCGATCATTATGCTCACCGCCAAAGATTCCGTGGAAGACAAAGTATCCGGCCTGGACCTCGGAGCTAATGATTACATCACCAAGCCGTTCCAGATTGAAGAGCTGCTTGCCCGAGTTCGGGCGGCTTTACGGCTTAGTGCAGTCGCGTCTGTTGCTTCTTCCGCTTCTTCATCCACACCTAATGCAGGTAATGACTCACTGGAGCACAAGGATGAGGCTGAGGTGGGCTGGTTAACAGCTGCCGGGTTGAGACTGAATGAAGGAACGCGAGAGATATCCCGAGATGGCGTGCCCATTGAGCTTACTCCGCGTGAGTTCGACCTATTGGTGTATCTGTTGCAAAACCAACGTCAGGTGCTCAGTCGTGACCAGATTGTGCAGGCCGTGTGGGGATACGATTATTATGGAGATACCAATGTGGTGGATGTGTACATCCGTTATGTGCGCAAAAAGGTGGATAACGGATTCACACCACCCTTAATACATACCGTAAGGGGCGTAGGATACGTCCTGAAGGAACAGTCATGAGCCTACGCAGTAAAATCTATGGATATTCGTCTGTATTATTTGCTGTGCTGCTAATCGCGGTGAATCTGTCGGTCTACATCGTGTTTGAACGAATGTCGATTGATAACGAGGTTAATCGGGTGGAAGCAGAGGCCGAGTCTATTGTCAAAGGAGTGCGTCAGTCTGCCGGCTCCATTCCGCCGGATGACTTGTTACGGGCTTACGCGCCTGTGAACGGCATGCTCCGGATCGTTAATGAGGACGGCACCAGTTCCCCGGTGACGACAACAGCAGCTTCCGAGCAGCTGAGCAAGCTGCCCTATAAGTACGAAAGTGAGAAGAAATCGGAGTATACCCAAGTTGAACAGATTGGTTATGTGTGGGTGTCAGTCCCGGTCATCTGGCCTGATGGCGAGGTGGTGAATGTGCAGGTCACCGAGAGCATTGCCGAGACGGAGAATCGTCTGTCTGTACTGCGGACCGTGCTTGTGGCGGTTACGATTATTGCTCTCATCCCAGCTATTATCTCGAGCCGAATTCTGGCGAATCGGATGACCAAGCCCATCCAGCAGATGACACGCACAATGAGTGACATTCAGTCCAGCGGCCAATTTAAGCGTCTTCCACTGGAGGAAGGATCGAAGGATGAACTGAAAACGATGGGGCAGACGTTCAACCGGATGATGGATCTGCTCGAATCTAACTTTGAACGACAGGAGCGATTCGTATCGGATGCATCCCATGAGCTCAAAACACCGCTGACCATTATTGAGAGCTATGCCAGTCTGCTACAACGGCGAGGAAAAGAGCGGCCCGAGGTATTCGATGAAGCGGTGGAGGCGATTCTGTCCGAATCTGTTCGCATGCGGGAGATGACCGAGCAACTGCTACTGCTCGCGAAGCAGCCAGAGCAGTGGAATGTGCAGCTGGAGCGTGTGGATATCACGAGACTGGCTACAGACTCCACACGTGCGTTTCGCGAAGCCTATCACCGCGAAGTCCGGTGTGAAGATCCAGGTTCAATCTGGGCGATCAGCGATGAGAGCAAGCTGAAGCAGCTGTTGTTTATTTTGCTGGATAATGCCCGGAAGTATAGTGAAGATGCAATTGAAGTCAGGCTGGAAGCCAGGGGACAAGAGTGCCGTATTCGGATCGTGGATACCGGGATTGGTATGCGGGAGGAAGAGCTGGAGAAGGTATTTGACCGATTCTACCGGGTTGATCCGGCCAGAACACGCAGCTTAGGCGCAAGTGGTTCAGGTCTGGGATTGTCGCTTGCCAAAGAGCTTGCAGGTGCAGTGGGAGCACGAATCGAACTGACCAGCACCGAGGGTGAAGGCACCGAGGCTTCAATTATTTTGCCAATATCCGTTCAGAACGGGCCGCTCTCATGAAATTCTCATTCTTCTCTTATATACTATATAAACTGAACTAAAGATTGTTCACACTGACACTACGATGACAGAACAACCTTCCAATCGCTGTTATCCCCAGATTTTTTGATTCCCTTTTCTCAAGGGGAAAATCCGTGGATAAAGGCGAACGCTTCGCTTTTTCAGGTTTTTTCTGTCCTCTCCGTTACTGTGTAAAAGATTAGTTCATTTTATGTAGTAGCATTGGAAACTAAACTCAGACCGAATATATAACAGATGAACTCGGGCTATGGGGAGAGCTATAAGGGGGAAACGTGATGACAGAGCATGAGCAGCGACCACCGGAAATGAAACGGCATGAACAGGCGAACAGTGGATGGGCGAAATCGCGAAGATCACTTTGGTGGGGTGCAGGGCTTCTCGTTGTGCTGATTGTGGCAGCTATTGTGTGGTGGAAGCCTTGGCAATCGAGTGGTGCGGTACTTACGGCAGATGCGGCAGCACAATCGGTGTTGGATCAATATCCGGGAGAGATTGTGAATTCCACGTTGAAAGACGGAACATATATCATGCAGCTCCGTTCGGAGACCGGACTGTATGACGTGCAGGTGGATGCCGTCACGGCTACCGTGAATTCCATCAAACGGCTGGAGACCAACCCGCAAGCGGAAGAGAAGACGTTATGGAGCCGCGAACAGATCAAGACGGCGTTGTTAAAACAACAAACAGATGACCAACTGGTCTCGCTAGAACTTGTGGAGCAGCAAGGCAGTCCGGTATACACCGCGGTAGTAAAGGCTAAAGATAACAGCCGTGAAGAACTCACGATTGATCCATATACCGGAGAGACGATATCCTCCAAACCAATAGCAGCGCCGACAACTGAGCCCACAAAGGAAGATCCCAAACCTCAGTTTCTGAGCGAAAAGCAAGCGAAGCAGAAGGCACTTGCGGAGGTCCCTGGGGAAGTGGATGACATCGAGCTGCGTGGAACCAACAGCGGGAATCCGTATTATCTGGTTGAAATTGATCTGGAGGATGGCCGGGAGGCCATTGTGCAGGTGAATGCCATCTCGGGAGCGATTCGTTCCGTGACTTGGGATGAGGACGATGATTAACATTTGTACAGGAATCCATTGAATATAGAGTTACACCTTGTTGGATAGATGATTCCTAATGTAGGGGTCATCTTTTTCTTTTCTTTTAGATTACATACATAATGAACACTTATTAACGAGCAATCTCCTCATTTTCTCATCAAATTCTAATCTAACTCTCGCTGATCTCTCATTCCTGCAGGTTATTCTATAAATGTAGACGAGAACGAAAACAACAAACGAGGAGATGAATGATGATGATGAACAAACATAAACTTTGGATTGGTAGCTTGTCAGCAGCGGTATTACTTGGTGGATCAGCCGTAGCGGCTAGTGGGAATGTGAACGGACAATCGGTGCAAACTACACCTACGTCAACAACACAATCTGCAACACAGAACCAGAACAGCACAGGTAAAATGCTGAATGCATCCCAAGCAAAAGCGCTGGCGTTGAAAGCAGCCGATGGTAAAGTGGATGACGTGGACCTGGAGCGCAGAAACGGCCAAACGTTTTATGAAATTGAGATCGACAGAAAAGGAACCAATGATGTGGTTGTTCGTCTGGATGCTTACACAGGCAAAATCCTCGCAGTCGTGAATGATGAAGACTACGATGAAGACGACGATTATAAAGGTAATGTGACAGGCAACACATCTAACACCTCTGCTTCCAAGCAGGTCAAATTGACGGCATCCCAAGCTTCAAATATTGCGTTGAAACAAGTTACGGGTGGTAAAGTAACCAAAGTCGAGCTGGATCATGATGATGGTCGCTATGTCTATGAGATCGAGCTGAGAACCGCTCAAGGTGAAGCAGATGTAGATATCGATGCCAACACAGGCAAAGTGCTATCGTTCGACCAAGATTTTGACGACGAAGATTAAGCAATAAGGGCGAGTATACGCCGATAAAACATCATATAACAAACCTACCCATGAAAAGTCGCACACAGCAAGCGATACTCACATCATGGAGGACAGGGCAGGTATAGCAGGGGACGCTTCGGGGGAAGCGTCTTTTTGTTGTCGATGGAGAGAGCGGAGTATAAAATTGTCCATCTTCCGCCGGATTGTTCACTATGCGAGCAGGAACGTGGCGGATACAATCGGAATCAGGAGGTGAATGCCCAGCCAGTTTTGCCAAGAATTCTAATGCTAAAATGCATCATCGATCGGAGGCAGATGAGACATATCGGTTTTATTTTATGTAAGCGCTTCACAAAAAAACATGGAGGTGCATTACGATATGGCTATGAACGATGGATGGTTGAAAAAGAATACACATTCCCGTCGCTTTACCCGCCGCTTAAGTTATTTGCTTGTGTTGGTTTTGGCGCTGCAATCATTAGGTATGCTACTCGCACCCGGACCGAATGCTTCAGCTGCTCCGCTCAGTGTAACGAACGGGGTGCAGTTCAAGGATACCAATGGCAATGTCGTTCATGCCCATGGGGGCGGTATGATCAAGGCGAATGGGTATTATTACTGGTTTGGGGAGAACCGCAATCCGAATGGAACGTTTAAGGCGGTATCCGTGTATCGTTCATCGGATCTGAAGAACTGGGAGTATCGCAATGATGTGCTGACCAGCAGTTCGGCGGCCGAGCTCAATATCTCCAACATCGAACGCCCGAAGGTCATCTATAACAGTTGAACTGGCAAATATGTGTTGTGGGTGCACAAGGAGAATGGTCTGGATTATGGCGAGGCCCGAGTGGCCGTAGCTACTTCGAATACGGTTGACGGCAACTACACGTATGTGGGCAGCTATCGTCCGCTTGGGTATGATTCCAGAGATATGACGGTGTACAACGATAACGGAACGGCTTATCTAATCTCCGCTACGCGAGTGAATGCAGATCTGAATATATATAAGCTGACCCCTGATTTCCTGGGTGTGGAATCCCTAGTCACAACGCTGTGGCCCGGACAATATCGTGAAGCACCTGCCCTATTCAAAAAAGACGGCGTCTACTTCCTGATCACCTCGGGTGCGACCGGCTGGAATCCGAATCAGGCCAAATATGCCACAGCCTCCAGCATTACAGGCACATGGAGCGGCCTCAGCAACTTTGGAGACAGTACAACGTATGGTTCGCAATCCACCTATGTCGTTCCAGTAGAAGGTTCACAGACCACATCTTATCTCTACATGGGTGATCGCTGGGCTGGAGCGTGGAGCGGGCCTGTGCAGGATTCCAAGTATGTCTGGTTGCCGCTTTCGTTCCCGAGTGCAACCAGTCTGGCGATGAACTGGGCCAGCAGTATTACGATTGATACAGCCACAGGTACTGTGACCGGAGTGAGTACACCGGATGTATGGGACCAGAATGCTTCATATCAGCTGATTAGCCGTAAAAGTAACAAGTTGCTAAATGTCATCGGGGGTTCTTCCGCCAACGGTGCGGATCTAGAGCAGCGAGTAGATGGGGGGACAACAAGCCAACAATGGCAGATTACCGATGCGGGTGGCGGCTATGTCAAAATCATCAACCGTTCCAGTGGCAAGCTGATCGGTGTAGAGAATGGTTCCACGACCGATGGGGCTGTCATTGAACAGTGGAATGATGGTGGTTGGGCCAGCCAGCAGTGGCAGCTCGTCAGTGTAGGCGGTGGTTATTATAAACTGAAGAACCGCAGTACAGGCAAGGTGTTAGACATTTCCAGTCAATCCCTGGCAGATGGGGCTGCGGCCATCCAGTGGACGGATAATGGCGGTACGAATCAGCATTTTCAGATTGTTAAGGTGCAATAAGACTTTTAGATATTAGATAATAAGGTTCAACATAAAGTGGAAGCCCTTGTCTCTTACCATAAGGTGGGACAGGGGCTTTGTGATGTGTTCACGCTTGTTACGTGATGCTCTTACTCGCAGGGGATATGTAGATGTTGGATCATATCGTGGCCTATTCCTGATCATTACCATCCCAATCTGTGGTAAACTAGTAGAATTGTAGAAAAAGATAGAGACAGGAGCTGGATAACGAAGTGAATGAACAACAAGTGCTATCCATTGAAAGCTTGCGTATGAGATACAACGGACGTTATGTCCTGAATGGCATCGATCTGGAAGTGAATCGCGGTGAGATGATTGGATATATTGGTCCAAACGGGGCTGGCAAAAGTACAACGGTTAAGATTTTACTCGGGCTGGTTGAAGGATATGTAGGCACGGTGCGAATCTTTGGTAAAGATATTGCGGATGGGGATGTAGAGTATAAACGCAGAATCGGCTATGTTCCGGAGGTCGCGGAATTGTACGAACAATTAACGCCTGCGGAGTATCTGACCTTTACGGGAGAGTTGTACGGGATGTCCTATGAAGATGCGGATTACAAAGCCAAGCTGTTAATGGATTGTTTTGGAATGGAAAAATCATATCATTCCCGCATTGCCTCCTTTTCCAAAGGCATGCGTCAGAAAGTGCTGTTGATCTCTGCGCTGCTGCATGACCCGGATCTGTTGTTCCTGGATGAACCACTCAGCGGATTGGATGCCAATAGTGTGATGGTACTGAAAGAGATTTTGTCGCAGTTATCGGCCAAAGGCACAACCATCTTCTATTCATCCCACATCATGGATGTGGTGGAGAAGATCAGCAGTCGAATTGTACTGATCGCTGAAGGACGCGTGGTGGCGGACGGAACGTTCAAGCAGCTCCAACAGCAGTCCACGGAAGGTTCATTGACATTGGAGGAAGTATTCAATCAATTGACGGGCTTTAATGAGCATAAAGCCATTGCTGAGCGCTTTGTATCCATTGTGCAGGAGGTGTACTGATATGGAGGAATCCTCCGACTTCCGCACACTCAAGATTCTGGATCGCTTTCGTCCGCTCATCGCTAGAACAGGGGCGGATTATGATGTGCTGCGCCTGATTCTACGAGTGAAATTCCAGATGGATCAACGCAGAGTACCTACCATTTTGTCCAACAATTCAGGGAAAAAAGAGCGCAAGGAAGGTAATCAGTTTCTTCGTTCCCTGTGGTTGTATGGATTAATGGGACTGATGATGGTTCCCTTCATCGTCTGGGATACGGGGCATTTCATGCTTCAGATGGGTCTTGTGTTTGGCATCTTAATGTTTATGATCATGACGTCCATGATCTCGGATTTTTCCTCCGTACTGCTGGACATTCGGGATCGTAATATTATTATGACCAAGCCTGTTAATGGGCGAACGGTAGGTATGGCCCGAGCCATCCATGCAGGCGTTTATCTGCTATTGCTGACGGGTTCATTAACCGGTATACCGCTAATTGCCGCGTTGGTGACGCATGGGATCGGATTCTTTCTGATTTTCCTTGTAGAACTGATTCTAATCAATATGCTGATTTTGGTGACAACGTCCCTGATCTATCTGTTCATGATGAGGTTTCTGGATGGAGAGAAGCTGAAGGATATGATCAACATGGTGCAGATTCTGCTCTCGGTGGGGATTGCAATCGGTTATCAGCTGGTCATCCGTTCGTTCAGCATCATTGACTTTGGTATGGTATTTACACCGGCTTGGTGGCAGTTGCTGTTGCCTCCGTTATGGTATGCGGCGGCATATGAATGGTTATTTGCAGGGGGCGGTAATGTGTGGATCTATACGTTCACAGCATTGGCAGTCCTGGTTCCGGTGGTGAGTATGATCGTTTATGTGAAGCTTATGCCTTCCTTTGAATTGTATTTGGAGAAAATGGCACATTCGGGTCAGTCCTCTGGACGCAGACGCGGAAGATGGGATCGGTTGATCTCCAAGGTGGTCAGTCGTTCCAGAGAGGAACAAGCTTGCTTCCGTCTGTCAGCCAGCATGATGCGTAATGAACGGGAATTCAAGCTGAAGGTGTATCCATCGCTTGGTTTATCCTTTGTCTTACCTTATGTATTTTGGTTTACCGAATTGCAATCTTCTACCTGGGCGGAATTTAGGCAAAGTTCGTTTGTATACACCTTTTATATCGTGCTGATGCTGGTTGTAACGGTTGTGGTCATGCTGAAATTTTCGGGACAATATAAGGCGTTTTGGACCTTTCGCGCTGCACCGATGGCAAATGATAGCGCGTTATACAAAGGCGCTCTGAAGGCATTCTTGTGCAACATGTTCCTGCCTATATTTCTGGCGAATGCCGTTCTGTTTACCTGGACATTCGGATCACGAATACTGCCGGATATCGCGATAATTTTGTTGACGGCGACCGCTCTTGTCCCACTGGCAGGCAAATTGTTGCTGCGTAAGCCGCCGTTCTCCCAATCCTTCAGTGTAGCGCAGCAAAGTGATGGCTGGTATGTATTTGCCGCCCTCCCTGTGCTTGCCATGCTATGGGGAGTCCATGTCTTTTTCCGCTCGGTATCGGGGGGCGTATGGATCTATGGTGCGCTACTGATCGTAGCGAATGTGTTGCTATGGACGCTGCTGTATCGGGAGAAGAAGGTACCGGGTAAGAGGTCGGTTGCAGTTTAAGAAGTTGCAATAGAATAAAAGAGTAAAAGAAAGAAATGAGGAACGAACAAGAGAGCGAATGCAATGAGAGCGATAGTTACAAGAAAACTCAATGTAATCCGTGCAGAGAACGATTGGAACAGGTGTGTCTAAGGGTCAACGTTCTAGAGAAGTAAGAGATTAGAGTACGCTGCATCAGAGAAGCATGAATTAGACACCGAGAATGATGAATAAAGAGCCAAAGAATCAAAGTACCAAGAACAAGAACAAGAACCAAAGCGATAAGGGATTAGAAAGTAGAAGGACGACGTGATAAGAGTCCAGAAGAGTTAAGAGTGCTAAGAAGGGCTAAAAAGAGCTAAAAAGAGTTAAAAAAAGAGCTAACCGGGACATTTATGTCTAGGTTAGCTCTTTTTGATAGAGATACTTCAGCAGAGATCTCCTTGTCCGCAGCGCGAACGAACCTGAGACAACCTATTCAGGGTAAAAATCTGAAAAATAAATTCTAACGAACCTCAGGAACGCTATCCTTCGAAAAAGTAGCTATTTAGCTTGAAAAAGGACCAATCCAGGCACAATAACGTGTCTGAGACTCGTTAGATATTAGAATCATGCTAAAAGGGGCTAATAACGTGTATCAGGTTCGTTAGCATGGAGGAAGCAGTGAGGCTCTCTTTCAGCACGTCGGAATATCGAAATCCAGCGAAGCCCATGATAAGTTCCAGATATGCTATAGCTTTTAACGTTAGAGGGTGGGGAATGTGTTGGTGGTATGATTATACTTAGATGGCAGGGTGGGACACATTATTTTTTATTGGCCTGATCGGAGGATGGATTCCGCAAGCCGATCGGCTGCATCGGCTGTGGAGATCGCAGATTGCGTAGCTTCTGCGTATACCTTGCTTAGCGTGCCTGCAATCCCCGCCACCTTTTGGCGGATCAGGTCAGGCCCGGCGCCTTCCAGCTCGTAGGCGGTGGAGATGATTCCGCCTGCGTTGAGCACATAATCAGGCGCGTACAGGATGCCGCGCGCCTGCATGCGGCCTGCAACCAGCTGTCGTTCACTCAGCTGGTTGTTGGCCGCCCCGGCAACGATGGAGCAGCGCAGCTCCTCCACCGTTGCCGGGGTCAGTACGCCCCCTAGGGCACAGGGGGCGAACACCTTGCAATCAGCGGCGTGAATATGGGCCGGATCGGCCGAGATGGCGCCGCTGAACTGCACAAGGGCACGTTGTACACGCTCCGGTACAACGTCTGCCACAATCAGCCGTGCCCCGGCTGCATGCAGGTAACGGCACAGGGCATACCCGACCTTGCCCAGTCCCTGGACAGCAACGGGAATGCCCTGCAAAGATGCAATGCCTTGCTGGCGCAGCGAGGTCACAATGCCGATGTGTACGCCATAGGCGGTCATCTCGGCAGTGAAGTCATCCTGCGCCCCAAGCGAACCCGTGGTGTCCGTCACATGTGCGGTCTCCAGTCGGATCTGGTCCATGTCTGTCGCCGTGGTACCCAGATCTAGACCGGTCACGTACCGTCCGTTCAGCCGCTCCAGACAACGGCCCAGTGCGCGAAAGCGCTGCGCCCGCTTGGATACGTCCGTATCCAGACTTTTATCTTGTGGATGCGTCATCTCATCAGCGACGATTTCCCGTTCTGTGACAGCGCTCTTTTGCTGCTCTACCCCTAGATATCCAGCGACCTGCTCACCACTAACAGACCCGAAACTACCATCATCCGGTGCCGCATCTTTCACAAAAGGCTCATTCCATATGACCGCTTTCCCGCCACCATACGGCAGTCCGGAGATTGCATTTTTGTACGTCATGCCTTTGGCAAGTTTCACGGCATCCCGAACGGCCTCTTCCTCGGACACATACGTCCAGTAGCGGCATCCGCCCAGCGCAGGTCCAAGGGCCGTGCTGTGAATGGCAATGACTGCCCTCAATCCACTATCTGCATCATGGCAAAAAATGAGTTCCTCCATGCCTTCCCGCTCCATCTCCTGCCATAGCTGCATGACGGTACCCCCTTTTTGTTTTGACCCATCCATCCTGGTTCTGACCCGTTATCCTGTGGCGATCGTGCTCGGCTTAATGATGATACAGCATATTCACAGACCCCTGTTTTCGACCCTGGGACCTCCGCCGGGTTGATAATCGGTACAAACGGTTCTATAATGGCAGTTCCGGCATGCCGAAGAGCAGAAAATGCCTACGGATTTACATCCAACCGTTTAGAATGAGGGTATAACGTCCAATGATGGAGATAGAGCGAACGTACAGGAAGTATAGATGAAACGAAATCGTCGAGTATATGCAGCAAAGGGCCGATTCCGTTGTGAGGGCCAGGAAAGAGGGATTACGATTGTTTAAAATATTGGTATTTATCTTTTTGATCCAGATTGTGTACGTATCGGCTTATACACTCCGGATGATTCTGACACTCAAAGGACAGAAATATATCGCCGCACTGATCAGCATGGGTGAGATTGTGATCTATGTGCTTGGTCTTAATCTGGTGCTCAAATATCTGACTCAGCCTTCTGCCTTAATCGTATACGCGGTGGGTTACGGACTTGGTGTGTTGCTCGGAGCCTGGATTGAAGAAAAGATTGCACTCGGTTACGTTACCGTTAAAGTCATCTGTAACCAGATGGGCGGCAATGTTGCGAATGCCCTACGGGATAAAGGGTATGGTGTTACCGCTTGGGTCGGCAGTGGACGTGATGGAGATCGGCTCGTCATGGAGATTCTGGCAAAACGTAAAAACCAGAAATTGCTCTATCAGACGATTCTCGATCTGGACCCCAAAGCATTTGTCATTACCGTAGAGCCCAAACAGTTCCATGGCGGCTTCTGGACACGTTCCATCAAAAAGTAAAATCGAGCAGGTCTGCGGCAGATGCAGTCCTGCTTTTTTGGTTTCATCCCATCTGACATTTTCTTGTTGCCGTGATATATCCCTGAAACCTTACTTCCCAAGTTAACTCCGTACGATTCAAGGTTAGTTACAGTACAAATCCTTGCGACATCGGCATTTCCTTCCTGAATGTGAGATAGGGATTATTGTTGTAATCGCTTACAACATTTACATTGAGAACATGTCCTTCGTAACATGGTATGGCAGCGATGGACGAATGTAATCATCATATTTCGGGAGGAATGAATTCCATGAAAACTACATTTCGAAGCTGGTGCAGCGCAGCCTTGGCTCTAACATTGGGGCTAACATTATTGTCCGGACCGGCAAGTGTGCAGGCAGCGGGCAACGCAGACTACAATCTCACAGGCTTCTCCCAAGGTAACGCGGGTGGCGGCATCGTTAGCGAATCGAACACAGCCACGTATAAGAAAGTGTATAATGCGACTGATCTGGCACTGGCTCTGAAAAAGAACTCCGGCGTCAAAGTCGTTGAGATCATGAACGATCTGAATCTGGGATGGAATGAAATTCCGAGCGCAGCGCAGACTTCTCCTTTTGCCAAGCATAATGATGCGCTGACGCATCCCGTATTGAAACAGACCGGTGTCAGCAAGCTCACGATTGACGGTTTCAATGGACTCACAATTTTCTCCGCCAATGGCTCCAAGATCAAACACGCTGCGATCAGCGTGAAACGAAGCTCGAATGTCATCATCCGTAACCTGGAATTTGATGAGTTATGGGAGTGGGATGAATCCACCAAAGGCGATTACGACAAGAACGATTGGGATTACATTACCCTGGAGGAGAATAGCAACGTATGGATTGATCACTGCACATTCAATAAAGCCTATGACGGACTCGTCGATTCGAAAAAAGGAACCAGCGGCGTGACCATCTCCTGGTCCCTCTTCAAAGGGGATGACGGCAGCTCGAACAGCTGGGTTACCCAGCAGATTAACGAATTGGAAGCAAATAAGGCTTCCTATCCCATGTACAACTACCTGCGTAGCAGTGCTGTAGGTCTCAGCAAAGCCGATATTATCGCGATCTCTGGACCGCAAAAGAAAGGACATCTGGTTGGTTCGACCAGCTTGGAGTCGGCTAATGCCAACCTGTCCATGACGCTGCACCATAACTTGTACAAAGATATTCAGGACCGGATGCCACGCCTTCGTGGAGGAAACGCACATGCGTATAACATCGTGATGGATTCGACAGGTGCACGTGCGGCTAAAGCCAAAATTACAACGGCGATGGCAACAGCGATTGCATCCAAAGGCTATAAGTTCGATATTATTGGTAACGGGGCAATCTCTACGGAGAGCGGGGCCGTCTTGGTTGAGAAATCAGTCATTAAGGACGTGCTGTACCCTGTTCGCAACAATCAGACCGATCCGGCAGATCCAACGTATACCGGCAAAATCAGAGTGAGCGATACCATGTATTCTTTGGATGGCAGCTCATTCCGTGGAAGCAGTGATACGTCTGGCAGCCCGTTGGCGCCAATCCCGGCCGTGGTAAAATCGTTTTCCTGGAACGGCTTCTCGACACTTCCTTACAGCTATACCACAGATGATCCATCCACGCTGAATGCACGCCTCACAGCTTCCAATGGCGCGGGTTCGGGTAAACTGACTTGGTCCAAGGACAATTGGTTGAAGACAAGTTATTGATATCAGAGTAACCTGTTGCTTTTTCATTCTTCAAACAAGGAAAAGAGTGCTCCTGCAGCTACGATAGCCGGGGGTGCTCTTTTTATATAATTTAGCTCCATATACAGTTTGGTGGCCGTTTGAAAAGTGACTCCTTGTTAGGGGGGAACATCTCCATCTACTGCATGTGTTGGTCTTCCGGGTAAACGTTGTAAATTGATATTTATCTTCATTCCCTTTGTGAGTAATTTATGACAAATTAACCATTTATACAGGTAATCCTTGTAATTTTACTTACCGGTAAATATAATTGCTAGAATTGACCAATAAGGATGGTGAAGCAGCTTGGATGTATGGATATACTCCGCACTTACTCTTGTTTATTTAATACTTGTTGTTCGGATGGCCGTCGATTTGACCCAAAGGAAGCAATGGCTCGCGTATTCCAGTTTTCAGCTATTGGTAGCGTTCAGTTTGGCATATGACAATGGAATTATTGCTCTAGGTAAGTTGATAGGGGAAGGGGAATTGTTAATCGTTCTTAGTAACCTTCGATTTTGGTTACATGCCTTCGCTACCCCTACCCTTGTTCTTGTTAGCTATCATATTTTGCGTAGTTCAGGTGCCAAGTTTGCAAATAGAAGTATAACGAGTGTGGCAGCATGGCTGATCACATTAGGTCTGGTTATCTACCAGATTGTAGGCTTTACTTTATCCGAGGTTAAAAATCTCAAGGTTATAGAAGAGTATGGAGTACTGAGATATATGGCAGAAGGTCATGGAGGTCCGCCGATGATGGTGATCATCGTTGGGATTGTGCTGTTACTTGTTAGCCTGATCGTTCTTTTCAAACATAAATGGGTATGGCTGTTTGTTGGAACTGCGTTGTTGTTTGTAGGGCAGTTAATCTCCCTGCCAGTGGAAACCGGAACATTAACCAATGTGTATGAGCTGATCCTCATTCTCTCAATTTGGAGAACGACTACATTTTTGAGGGATTCAACAGATCGTCGCCGTCCTTAAGCCCCAATGCATCAGAAAAGACTGGCCAGTAAGATAGAGGCCAGTCATCTGTGTTCGTTTATTTAATTCTATAGTTCAGACATCCAAAGAATCTGATGAGGCAGACACAGCACTCACCGAGTCACGATAGATGATGTTGCCTTTCACGTGTACACGGCCGAAGCTGCGGTTCGGGTTGTCGACCTTTTTGAGCATCGACTGGACGGCCGTACGCGCCATCTGTTCCACATCCACTTCGACGGTTGTCAGCTTGGGATCGGAGAGCGTGGCATAGATATCATTATCAAAACCAACAACAGAGCATTGACCAGGCACCTGAATATCCATGGAAGTCAGTTTCTGAACGAGCAGATGAGCGACCTGATCACAGTTGCATACAAAGGCCGTTGGCAGTTGCTCCGGCAGATCAATCTCAATAAACGTACCCCGGTCATCCCGATCATTCAGAACCAGTTCTGGATTCATCGGCAACTGATGCTCCAGCAAGGATTTATAATACCCCAGGAATCGATCCTGGATGCTGCTCGTGGAATACAGGTTCCCCACATAAGCAATGTTACGGTGGCCCTGCTGAACCAGATAGTTCGTCAGCTCATAGGCAGCGTAAAAGTTATCGGTAACGACAGAATCGATATCCGAATGTTCATCGTAGAAGTCGAGGAACATTTTGGGAACTTCCATCGATCGCACCAGTTCAATATACTCTTTGCTGATCTGTCCGAGCACGATGAAACCATCGACCTTGTTGTCGCTGTACAGCTTGGGCAGTGTTAACTCTTCCTCATCCTCCACATTCAGAATGTGCAGAATACCATAGTAGCCCTGTTCCTCCAGATGTTTGGTGATGCGCTGGAACACGCGTACATAGAACGACTGCGTAGGTCCGGTAAAACGCTCCGGGATAATTACGCCAATATTATGGGTTAAGCCTTCCTTCATCGAACGGGCAGCGGCATTATACCGATAGCCCATTTCAACAGCAAGCACTTTAATTTTTTCCTTTAATTCGCCACTCACGCCATCTTTATCATTCAATGCTTTCGAGACGGTCACACTGCTGACCCCGAGCCTGTCGGCGATATCCCGCATGGTGATATTATTCTTCAGTATGGTCGCCTCCTTCAAGCCGGTATAGGCACAATGTGCTGTCATTATGATGAGCGCTTTCCTCCAACATAATAACAATCCATATCAGTATACATCGTTACCCACTTGGAATAAAGCAATTCTGGCTGTTGTTCGGCTAATTTTCAGCACAATGCAGGTTTCCCTGAGAGGACACTCTACCGATGTTATGTCAATTGTTTCTGTAAAAGCTTCTCATTCTGTTCAATCAGCTGACCCCGCTGGCTGGCACAGTCCAGGGAACGATACGGATCAGCTGGTGTATTGAACGTATAATCGACCAGTTTTTCCAATGTGGTTGTTGCCACATGACAGCGGGTATCACTGGATGCGTAATAGATAAAGACTTCTTCCTGCTCATTGACCACAGCACCGTTGCAGAAAATAACATTGGATACATCGCCTACACGCTCGTCGTCATAAGGGGCAATGAAGTGGCCGCCCGGCTTGGCGATAATACGCGCCGGATCATTCAGATCGGTGGCAAAGGTGTATAACACATAACGCAGGCCTGCCGCAGTGTTCCGAACTCCGTGAGCAATGTGAATCCAGCCACGGTCCGTCTTGAGTGGAGCAGGGCCTTGACCGTTTTTGACCTCATATACCGTATGATATTGCCGTTCATCAATAACCGTCTCTTCATGAATGACCGGGTTCAAGATATCCTCACACAGTCCGAAGGCGATTCCGCCGCCACTGCCTGTTGAGATGAATCCGTCCTGTGGACGGGTGTAGAAGGCATACTTTCCATCCACGAATTCCGGGTGCAATACGACATTGCGCTGTTGAGGGGAATTCGTTGTGATGTTGGGCAACCGTTCCCAGCTTATGAGATCGCGTGTACGAACCAGTCCTGCCTGTGCCACTGCGCTGGATGTATCAAATGCAGGAGCCTCTGGGTCTTTGCGTTCCGAGCAATAGATGCCATAGATCCAGCCATCTTCATGTTGAACGAGGCGCATATCATACTGATTGGTTTCATCCGCATCGATATCATCCCAGACCAATGGTTTACCCGTGAAACGGAACCCGTCGATACCATTGTCGCTCTCGGCGAGCGCAAAGATTGATTTACGATCTAATCCTTCGGTACGAATGACCATGACGTATTTGCCATTGAAATAGATGGCTCCTGGATTCAGCGTCGCGTTAATGCCCAGACGCTCCATAAAATGCGGGTTCGTCGCCTCATCCAGATCGAATCTCCAATGCAGCGGTACATGATGGCGAGTGATAACCGGATATTGGTATCGATCATATATGCCGTTGTAGAAGGAAGAATTGATCTCATTAGGGCGAGTAATCAACTGCTCCTGTTTCTCCAATAACTCCTTGTATTTCGGGTGTATCATTCTGATCCCATCCTCTCAATTAGTTCAATACAGAATCTGCTATTGTGATAAGGGCATTTCCACGGTCCGGCAATTTCGCTCTGGTCCGGTGTTCCGTTCCCATCAACCGACCAGTACCATTCCCCACCAGCGCGCTGATCAATGATGTTTTCTTTGGTATAGGTCCACAAGCGTTCCACTCTCTCCAGAAACAGTGGATCACCTGTACGCTGATATGCATTATAGAATCCGACCATCGCCTCCGCCTGAACCCACCAAATGCGCTTCTCATCGATATGTTCACCTTCTTGTTCATTAAGCAGGGAACCATCGGCAATCACGGCTACATTGGAGATGTTATAGGCGATATCTGTAACCATCGCCGCATACTCCGGGTGTTGTTCCATCCCCAAAACTTTCAGTGCTTCGTCAATCAGCCAGCTGGCTTCAATGTCATGTCCGAACGAGCGCAGGTCAATGATGGATTCCCACTGTTTGTTGAAAAATACCCCGAGAAACTTGGTGTCTTGGTCATACACCCGTTCATATAGAATTCCGAGCAGGCGTTCCAGCGCCGCCTTCACTTGTTGATCCGGCCACACGCGATAGAGCGTGGTGTAGGCCTCCAGCACATGGATATGCGTATTCATTGTGTAATCCGCAATCACCCCGTTTTCGCTCAGCATTTCATTGGGCTGTTCCTTCCAGGTGCGATCAAATTGTTCTTTGTACGCAGGTAATTCGGCATTAAGGCCTTTATCCTCGATTAGAGCAAAAAGCGTTTTCGCAAGTTCCAATGCAGAAGCATCCCCGGTAGCACGGTAGTACTCACTGAGTGAATACACGCCGAATGATTGCGTATACACATGTTTGCTCGTATCCAGTGCTTCACCTGTGTAATCTACCATCCAGTACATGCCGCCATATTCGGTATCCATCACATGGTCAGCGAGAAAACGATAGGCGTGCTCTGCGTGATCGCGCCATCTTTCGTTTCCGGTAACCCGATACGCCGCTGCAAAAGACCATAATTGCCGTGCCGTGGCGATCCCGCCCTTAGGGGCCTGTGGATTTACTTGAAGATCATTACCGACCCAGCCGTAGAATCCACCGTGGGTTGTATCTTTAAGGTTGGACCAGAAGGGTAAAATCTGCTTCTCCCAATGCGTCTTAATCTCAGATTGAAGTTCGGTTGTTTTTGTATTCATAAGTGAGCACTCCTTCAGAATGTTACATCAATCTCATTTAGTTAAGTTAACGGTAACTTTATTAAACAATATTAGTGCTCTGAAAAACAGATGTCAACGAAATGCATCGCAATTTTTCTTGTTAAGTTATAAATAATTTAATTGACAGGTAAGCGTTACCATAATAGAATTCATTTTGTAACCTTAACGATAACTTAATTAACTTAAGAGAGGGGTCGAAACAATTGAGAAAAAACAAAGGTTGGATGATGTTGCTGACGATGCTACTCATCACTTCACTACTTGCTGCATGTTCATCCGGAGGTGGATCTTCGCAGGCAGGGGAGGAGATCAGTACAGATCCGGCAGATATCAAGGGCGAAATTACCGTCCTTACCCAACGTACAGATATTGTTGATACCGTATTCAAAGATTACGCTGCTGAGTTCAATAAGGAATACCCGGATGTCAAAGTGAACTTCCAGGCACTGGCCGACTATGAAGGACAAGTGAAAATCCGTATGAGCACCAAGGATTACGGTGACGTCCTGATGATCCCGACCAGCGTTCCGATCGCGGATATCCCGGACTTTTTCGAGCCGCTTGGCACGTACGATGAATTGAAAGACAAATACACCGCCATTGAAGAACGTATGGTGGATGGCCAGGTATATGGTATCCCTACGGTCATCACGTTCTCCGGCATTATTTATAACAAACAGGTCTTCAAAGACGCAGGCATTACCGAATTGCCAAAAACACCGGGGCAATTCCAGGCTGCGCTTCAATTGGTCAAAGACAATACTGACGCAGTTCCACTCTACACCAACTATGCATCCGGCTGGGCTCTCACCCAATGGGAATCGGATCTGCCAACCGTTGCAGGCAGCGTGGACTACGTGAACGTGGACCAACCGAATACAGATGAAAACTTTGTGCCTGGTCAGCCGCACTATGAACTGTACAAAGTGCTCTATGATGCAGCCAAGAACGGTCTAATCGAGAAAGATCCAACGACAACCGACTGGGAAAGCTCCAAGGCTGATCTTGCCAAAGGCAAAATTGCCACGATGGCACTTGGTTCTTGGGCGATTACACAGATCCAGGGTATGACGGATACACCGGACGACATCGGATTCCTTCCTTTCCCTACGAATGCAAGTGAGGTTGTGGTTCCGCTCTCCGCGGACTATAACATCGGCATGAACGTGAACAGTGAAAACAAACCTGCTGCGAAAGCCTGGATTGACTGGTTCTTGGCGAAGTCGAACTACGCAGTTGAACAAGGCGGCGGTATGGATGCAGACAAGAATGCTGAATTGCCACCCATTTTGGATCAATATAAAGACGTTCAATTCTCCACACTTACACCTGCCAAAGAAGGTCAGGAAGGTCTCGTTGATAAGATCGATAACGAAGGTGAAATCGGCCTCTGGCAGCCTGACTTCAAGAAACGCATTATCGAAGCGGGTATCGGTAACCGCAAGGAATCGTATGACGACATCATGAAGGACCTGAACGACAAGTGGGTCAAAGCACGGGCAGAACTCACGAAATAATGAGAATAACGTGAGTGGATCAGGCGATGAATGGACTGCGGGGAATAGGAATCCATTTATGAGTGGAGTATGGAGCATGTGGGATTTGAAAGCGGGATGCCCATGCTCTTCCCCTGGCAGTTATTCCGCAGGAATTCCATTGGACGGGAGTCTTTCGATATATAGGCGGGTGAACCGCTTGGAGGTGTGGAGAGCATGAAGTACTTAAAGGTTTCGAATTGGGGCTACTCAGCGCAACGCATATTTATCATCTGTGCCTTCTCAATTATTCCGCTGGCGTTGCTGTTCACGTTTGCATACTTACCGGTCATCAATATGTTCAAATACAGTTTCACCGATTGGAACGGATACAGCAAAAGGTTCGATTATGTTGGGTTTGAGAACTATACGCGCATCTTTAGTGATCCCGAATACTTCAAAGTATTCATTGTCAGCTTGTACTACTTTGTGGCTACGTTCGTACAGATGGGCTTGGCGCTCTACTTTGCCACGATTCTGAGTTTCAAAGTCCGAGGCAAAAACTTCTTCAAAGGCATATTGTTCTTCCCTTATTTGCTGAATGGTGTAGCCATCGGTTTTATCTTCCTCTTTTTCTTCAAACCGGACGGTACACTCGATATGCTCATGCATGCTGTAGGACTAGGACAGTACACGCAGCTCTGGCTCGGTAATCCGAATATTATCAATGTGTCTCTTGCAGGTGCATCGGTATGGAGATACATGGGCTTCAACTTTATCATTTTCCTGGGTGCGATCTCCTCCATTCCGAAGGATGTATATGAAGCATCGGATATTGACGGGGCCAACCGCTGGCAGCAATTCCGCCATATCATTTTGCCGAGTATAACGCGTATCCTGCAGCTTAACCTGATCTTGGCCATTAGCGGCGCAATTAGTGCGTTCGATATTCCATATATCATGACCGATGGTTCCAACGGCAGTATGACATTTGTCATCCAAACGGTTCACTTGGCATTTAAATATGGCAAGCTGGGACTGGCATCCGCCATGGCTGTGGTGCTGCTCATGATCGTTATTCTTGTTACGCTCGTGCAGCGCGTCACCATGAAAGGGGAGGAATAAACGTGACAAAATTCAAATACACCCTTGCGAGCGTGGTTAAATATGCTTCCCTTATTCTTGCAGCGTTTATTGCACTGTTACCGATCGTGGTCATCCTGTTTGCATCACTCAAAACGAATGCGGAATACGCCACCAGCAGCCCGCTTGCTCCACCAGCCAACTGGCTGAACTTTGCGAACTACGCGAAGGCCTTTGTGGATGGCAACATGCTGGTCGGTTTCAAAAATACAATTATTATTCTGGTCATCTCCATTATAGGGGCGACCTTAACCGGTTCCATGATCGCATATGTACTGGATCGGTTCAAATTCAAAGGCAAGAAAATTATGGTCGCGGCATTTCTGCTCGCTACCCTGATTCCAAGTGTTACGACGCAGGTCGCCACATTCCAGATCATCAACGCGCTCGACCTGTTTAACACACGCTGGGCGGCCATCGTGATGTACCTGGGTACAGATATCATCGCGGTTTATATTTTCCTGCAGTTCCTTGGCTCCATCTCAAGTGCACTGGATGAATCCGCCATGCTGGACGGCGCTTCGTACTTCACGATCTACTGGAAAATCATTCTTCCACTGCTGAAACCGGCCATTGTAACGGTCATTATCGTGAAGGGCGTGAACATCTATAACGACTTCTACACACCGTTCCTGTACATGCCGAAGACCGATCTACAGGTCATATCCACCGCCTTGTTCAAATTCAAGGGACCGTTCGGATCGCAGTGGGAAGTCATCAGCGCCGGCATCATGATCGCCATTATTCCAACCATGATCATCTTCCTGTTGTTACAGAAGTACATCTACAACGGCTTCGCGCAAGGTTCTGTTAAATAAAAAACGAGAGGCTATATGAAATGCATGTGAGAATGCACAGGAACGAAGAGGACAGAAAAAAGCTGGAGAAACGGAGTGGTCGCATTTATAACCGGATTTTCCCCTTTTATAAGGGAATCAAAAAAATCTGGGGATAACGGCGATCGGAAGGTTGTTCTGTCATCAAAGTGGTCTAGTGCAATTTTAATTATTCATTTCATAAAGCCTAACCGAAGGGAGAAATGAAAAATGTCAGTTGCTGAAACGAAAAACGTACACATTGTTGGGGATGCTTTGCCGAATATGCCGTGGGAAGCCAAACCGGAGGGAGTAGAAGGGCCGGTATGGAGACACTCGGCGAACCCTGTGGTTCCGCGTAACCCGGTCAAAGGCGTTGCCCGTATTTTCAACAGTGCCGTCATTCCCTATGAAGGAAAGTTCATTGGGGTGTTCCGCGCCGAAACCGTTAATGGCCGTCCGCATCTGCACATGGGTGCAAGCGAAGATGGTCTGGAGTGGACAATTGAAGAGGAACGCATTGCATTTGTAGATGAAAATGGCGATCCGTTCATGCCGAACTATGCGTATGACCCGCGTCTGGTCAAAGTCGAGGATACGTATTACATCATCTGGTGTACCGATTTCTACGGCGCAGCATTGGGACTGGCGAAGACGGATGATTTCAAAACATTTGTCCGTCTCGAAAATCCAATGCTGCCGTTCAACCGTAATGGCGTGTTGTTCCCGCGCAAAATCAACGATAACTATGTGATGTTGTCCAGACCGAGTGACAGTGGACACACGCCATTCGGAGACATCTTCCTGAGTGAAAGCCCGGATCTCGTGTACTGGGGTAAGCACCGTCATGTGATGAGTAAAGGCGGCCAAGGCTGGTGGCAATCGGTCAAAATTGGCGGCGGACCCGCTCCGATCGAAACGTCCGAAGGCTGGCTGATGTTCTACCACGGCGTAACTGGAACCTGTAACGGTTTGGTGTATAGCATGGGGGCAGTTATTCTGGATCTGGATGAGCCGTCCAAAGTAAAATATCGTTCATCCAACTTTGTGCTGACACCGGAAAAATGGTACGAAGAGCAAGGCTTCGTTGATAACGTCATCTTCCCGTGTGCAACACTGCATGATGCCGATACCGGACGTATCGCCATCTATTACGGCGCTGCCGATACCTATGTGGGCGTGGCTTACACGACCATCGAAGAGATCGTGAACTATGTGATCGAGACCGATGAAGTCATCGCCGGAGATCACGAGGAAGGCAAGCTGTAATCGAAGTGAAACAAATTTTTGAAAATCTGAAATTTACACAATAACGGAGAGTGCAGAACCAATCTGAAGAAGCGAAGTGGTCGCATTTATCTCCGGATTTCTCCCTTGTATAAAAGGATTGATAGAAATCTGGGGATAACGGCGATCGGAAGATGGTACTGCAATCGTAGTGAAAATGTATATAGTAGGTCATTCTTTTTTCATTAAGTGAACAGAAATATTGGGGAGCTATGCATATGGATTATATCAAGGGATTTACATTTGGCTGGATGAGTGGCAGGGGAGACTTCCGCAAGCCGGAAGCCAAAGAATCCTTGCGTCTGATGGCTGAACGTACAGGCAGTTCTCATGTTATTTTTGCTCTGGCGGCACATCAGGATCATCCACAGGCGGTAGAGGTCAAGTATCGTGGTGCACATCTGGTAGAGGATGATGAACTGGTGGACATGATGCGATATGCTCGTACACTCGGGTTGCGTGTCATTCTGAAACCAACCGTCAACTGTACCGATGGCACATGGCGTGCACACATTAACTTTTTTGATATCGATGTGCCGTGTGAGCCGAAGTGGAAGGATTGGTTCCGCAGCTACACAGCATTTCAGAAGCATTATGCAGCGATTGCAGAGCAGGAAAAGTGTGAGATGTTCATCGTAGGCTGTGAGATGGTGCAGTCCGAGCGTCGGGATCAAGAGTGGCGCGAGGTGATCGCCGGTGTGCGTGAAGTGTACACGGGACTGGTGTCATACAACACGGACAAATATCAGGAAGGTCATGTGAACTGGTGGGATGCCGTGGATGTCATCTCTTCCAGTGGTTACTATCCCATCGGAGATTGGGAGGCACAGCTGGATCGAATTGAGCAGGCGATTGCTCCTTATGGCAAACCCTTTTTCTTCGCAGAAGCAGGCTGCCCCAGCCGCAATGGATCAGCCCAGGTACCAAACGATTGGGGATTAGCAGGTGAAGTGAATGCTGAAGAACAGGAGCGTTTCTATGAAGCGATGTTCCGACATGTCAGTCAGCGTGACTGGGTACGCGGATTCGGTCTGTGGGACTGGAGCGCGCATCTACACGCGGAGAAGGATGCCCTGACCGATGACGGATATGGAGTTTACGGCAAGCCAGCGGAGCAGGTCATTCGTCGGTTCTATGAGGGCGTCACTGTAGACGTTTAAACGAGAAACAAGAAGGCGTATATGAAGCTGGATTTCAGTAATATATCTGCATATGTACTTTCGTGATTTCCATGCTGTGAGCAAGGAATAGCAAATTATTGTTGAGCTTATTTTTGCAGTTGTGATTCATATTCAGGTCGAGAGGCTCTTCCTCCTACAGGAAGGGCTTTTTCGGCATATTTAGTAGTGATACATACAATGTCGAATTTTGTTGACAAAAGGAGGGCTCCTGCCTATTCTTAATGGATGAATATGATAATCATTATCATAAAATAGAGAAAAGGGGTTCAACATCCATGTCTGTACAACATCGCAAATCTTCGGCCCTCACGTTGGCAACTATGCTCTTGTTGCTATTCGTTATCGTGGGTTGCAGCAATACAGGAAGTGGAGATGAATCCTCATCTGCTGCTTCGGATCAAACATCAACGAAGTCGATTACGATGTCATGGCCACGTGATATCGGTACAATGAATCCGCACACGTACAATCCTTCGCAATTATTTGCCCAATCCATGCTCTATGAGCCGCTAATCAGTTACCAGAAGGACGGAAAACTGGAACCTGCTCTGGCAGAATCATGGACCATCTCCGATGACGGCAAAGTATATACATTCAAGCTTCGCCAAGGTGTGAAATTCTCAGATGGTACGCCATTTAATGCTGAGATCGTGAAAAAGAACTTTGACGCTGTAATGAAAAATAAAGATACACATAGCTGGCTGGGCATTGTAGGTGTGCTCGACAAGACCGAGGTTGTGGACGATCAGACCTTCCGCATGACACTCACAGAGCCGTATTATCCTGTGCTTCAGGACTTGTCGGTGGTTCGTCCTTTCCGCTTCCTGGGTGAAGCTGGATTCCCGGATGACGGAGATACATCCCAAGGCATCAAAGAGCCGGTTGGAACGGGCCCGTGGATGCTGGCTGAATACAAGCAGGACGAATATGCCGTCTTCAAGCGTAACCCGAACTATTGGGGAACAGCACCGAAGGTAGATCAGATTACGGTCAAAATCATTCCTGACGGTGAAACCCGTGTACTCGCTTTTGAAAAAGGCGATCTCGACTTGATCTATGGTGAAGGTGTGATCAGTCTGGATGCGTTCCAACAGCTGCGTGACAATGATGAATATGTGACTCAATTGTCTGATCCGGTGGGTACTCGCAGTCTGTTGCTGAATTCTTCCAATCCTAAGCTGTCCGATGTCAGAGTACGGATGGCGCTTCAGCAAGGGTTTAACAAACAGGCGATGGTGGAAGGCGTGACTTCCGGTTTGGAAGACCCAGCCGATACCGTGTTGTCCAAAAACTATCCATACACCAATGTAGACCTGGAACCGATCACGTATGACGTGGAGAAATCCAAAGCTTTACTGGATGAAGCGGGCTGGAAACTGCCTGCAGGTGGTACGGTTCGTGAGAAAGACGGTCAGCAGCTTGATTTCGAGATGATTTTTGACAAGACAGACCCGATTCAGAAAGCGATGGCTGAGACCATTCAGGCGGAATGGAGCGAGCTTGGGGTTAAAGTAAACCTCACTGGGCTGGAACTGACGGTACAGATCAAGCGTTTGAAAGCCAATGATTTCGACCTGTATTTCTGGTATAACTACGGTGCTCCATATGATCCACATTCCTTCATTAACGTTGTGGCGAGCCCTGGATTCGGGATTTCCGAGACCTTGAGTGCGTTGCCGATGAAAAAGGAACTGGACGATCAGGTGCATGCAGCACTGTCATCTACAGACGAGACGAAACGCCAGGAGCTGTATGGCTCTATCTTGAAAACACTTCAGGAGCAATCGGCGATCGTACCGATCTCTTATATTAAGAAAACGGCTGTATATCAGAAGAAAATCTCCAACTTTATTTTCCCGGCGAACCGTGATGAAAATCCGTTTGTAGGAATTGAATTGGGCAATCAATAATTTGTATAAGTTCAACTAAAGAATGTTTACACGTGCCACTCCGATGACAGAATAACCTTCCGATCGCTGTTATCCCCAGATTTTTTTGATTCCCTTTCTAAAGGGAAAATCCGGTGATAAAGGCGAACGCTACGCTTCTTCAGGTTTTTTCTGTCCTCTCCGTTCTCGTGTAAAAAAATTAGTTGAACTTATATAGTGATTTCAAGAGTAATAAGCTCATGTAGCTTGAGAACAGGGAGGAATGTTCAGTGATCGGTTATATTGGTAAACGAATGATCGCGATCATTCCTATCGTTTTTATCGCTACACTCGTTACCTTTGCGCTTATTCATATTTCACCGGTTGATCCGGCCGAGGCTTATCTTACAGCCGCTCACATCTATCCGACACCGGAGCTGCTTGCGCAAAAACGGCATGAGTTCGGTCTGGATCAGCCTTTGTTAACCCAATATGCGCATACGATTCAGAAGATTGCCAAGCTCGACTTTGGCACTTCATATCTCACCAACAAACCCGTATGGGACGAAGTGAAATTAAGGCTTCCGGCTACGGCTGAGCTCGCCTTCTGGAGTATGTTGTTATCGGTTTTTGTAAGTATTCCTTTGGGAATACTGGCGGCGGTGTATAAGAATAGCTGGATTGACATGGTCAGCCGTGCGATTTCCTATTTTGGAGCATCTATTCCGCAGTTCTGGCTCGGTTACCTGCTGATCTTCTTTTTCGCAGTGAAATTGGACTGGCTGCCTGTGGAGGGGCGTGGATCGTGGGAGAATCTGGTTCTGCCTACGATTACACTTTCCTTGATTCTTATTGCGGTCTACACCCGATTGTTGCGTTCCAGTGTACTGGAGCAATTGCAGGAGACATATGTACAGTACGCGAGAACACGCGGGATTCGCGAACGAGTCATTATGCTGAAACATGTCCTGAAGATCGCTATATCGCCCCTCATTACGGGGATGGGGATGAGTATGGGCAAGCTGCTCACAGGAACCATTATTGTGGAGCAAGTGTTTTCCTGGCCTGGGTTCGGACGATACTTTGTCGATGCGATATTTAACCGGGATATCCCTGTTATTCAATGTTATGTCTTCCTGGCGGCATGCCTGTTCATCGTATGCAATCTGCTCGTTGATCTGGTGCAACTCGTTATGGACCCACGGATTTCAGCGAAAGGACGGGCAGAACATTGATAAACAAATGGCGTGCGGTATTTAAAGGACAGAGAGCCATCCAGATCTGCTCGGTGATTATATTGCTTTTCTTCGTGATAGCACTACTTGCTCCATGGATTGCTCCTCATGACCCTGTGAAGGTAAATCTGTTGCAGAAGCTGGCGAGTCCATCGCTGGAGCATTGGCTCGGAACGGATCATCTGGGACGCGACAATCTCACCAGACTGATGTATGGAGCGCGGGTGTCGCTCGGATTTGCCACCCTGATCTTTCTGTCTTCTTTGCTCATAGGTGTCATTGTAGGTTCAATCTCCGGTTACCTTGGTGGCTGGGTGGACAGTCTGTTGATGCGCTTGTGTGAAGGCATTATGGCGTTTCCGAATCTGGTGCTTGTGCTGGGTATTGTGGGGATTTTTGGTCCAGGTCTGATGCAGGTGCTTCTGGCCCTCATGATGGTGCAGTGGGTATATTATGCACGTATCTGCCGGAACATGGTCGTTAGTCTGAAGGAACGGAACTTCATTGCGGCGGCGCGGGTTAGCGGCTCTTCTTCGTGGACGATTATCCGCAAACATATCATCCCCAACGTGCAGCGTCCGATCGTTGTGATGGGTACGCTGGAGATGGGATGGGCGATTATGGATATATCTGCTCTGTCATTCCTAGGACTCGGTATTCAACCACCAAATGCAGAATGGGGAGCCATGATTCATGAAGGAACAGGTTACATTCGCAGTCATCCGGAGTTGATGATCTACCCAGGTGTATTGATTCTGCTGGTAGTCATTACGTTTAACATTTTGGGAGAAGCGTTATCTGAACGTTATGGCATTGCAAAAAGGTAGTGAGTCGGAACCAAAGTCATATGGAGGTGAACGTAACGATGGATGATGCAGCGAAGGTACTCGAAGTTCGTGGTCTGCAAGTGAATCTTAGAACAGCAGAGGGTTCAGTCCCGTTACTGGAGCCCATTGATTTTGAATTAAAAAAAGGTCGTGTCTTCGGTCTGGTCGGCGAGAGTGGCAGTGGTAAGACCGTTACGTGTAACGCGCTGCTTCACCTGCTTGATCCGCGCAGGATGGAGGTAACGGGTAGCATCCGTCTGAATGGATGGGAGCTTGGCTCGTTGTCAGGTGAGGAGATGCGACGCATCCGAGGCAAGGAAATCGGATTTATTATGCAGAATCCGATGAATGCTTTTACACCCGTATATACGATTGGATCTCAATTCATTGAAACCTTGCGTACGCATACGGGAATGTCCAAAGCAGCTGCCTGGGAGCGGGCTATTGCTGCCTTGGCAGATATGAACCTGCCCGAGCCGGCCAAGCTGATGAAACGATACCCCTTCCAACTGAGTGGCGGTATGTTGCAGCGGGTGATGATCGCCATATCGATGTGCCTGCGACCCGCCTTGGTTATTGCTGATGAACCAACGACGGCACTGGATGTCGTAAATCAGTTCAAGGTGCTTCAGGAATTGGATCGGCTACGTACAGAATATGGCACATCCATTTTGCTCATCTCCCATGATCTGGGCGTGATCTCACAAATGGCGGATGAAGTCGCGGTCATGCAGAAGGGTCGAATTGTGGAGCAGGCGGATGTGTACCAACTGTTCGATCACCCGCAGCATGAGTATACACGGATGTTGTTAAATGCCAGACCCAGTATGTCTTTGAGACGATAGCGAATGACATGTGGGATGGATCGTTCAATGAGAGTATATGTAGAGCGGGTATGAACTGTATTTTGAGTGAGCAGTCGTAGAGATGGAATTGGCATGGTGAGGTGTAATTTCATTTTCTTCAGAGATTGCTTCTGCCAAGTAGAAGAGAGGAGGATGACCTGATGCTTCAGGTACGTGAAGTAAGCCATAGCTATGGCAAACGCAATTGGCTGGATCGTTCGGGAGCGCGTCCTCCTGTGCTGGCAGATATCTCACTTACAATTGAAAAGGGTGTATGTCTGGGACTGCTGGGTACAAGTGGAGCAGGTAAAAGTACTTTGGGCAAAATTATTCTTGGTCTGGAGAAGCCCAGTCAGGGTCAGGTTTTATTTCAGGGTCAGGATATCTACCAATCCAGTAAACCCGTGCTTAAGGGATTACGACGTGATCTGCAGGTCGTGTTCCAGGACTGTTATTCGGCTGTGAATCCGCTTATGACTGCCGCGCAGATCATTGGGGAGCCGCTGGATAACTACGAGCGTTTGTCAGCCAAAGAACAACTTCGTGTGGTTGGACAACTGCTTGAGCAGGTTGGACTTACACCTGAGGATGCAAATAAGCTTCCGCACCAGTTCAGCGGCGGGCAATTACAGAGGGTCAACATCGCACGAGCTATCGCGCTCAAGCCAAAGTTAATCGTACTGGACGAGTCGATCAGCAGCCTGGATATGGTGCACCAGACGCAAATCCTATCCTTACTGGGAGAGTTAAGAGCATCCTACGGGTTGTCGTACCTCTTTATCACGCATGACATTCGTGCCGCCATGACCATCTGTGACCGCATTGCCGTGATGGATCAGGGAAGGCTGGTCTATAGCGGTGATGCCGGGGATTCAGTAATGCAGTCGGAACATCCGGCTGTGCGGCAGTTGGTATCGTCCATTTTGCCTGAGCATCCCTCGGGTCGTATTTCATTTGGGTCGTTTAGGTAATGCGTTGCTTGTAAGGTTGCGGGATCGTGTACATAACGCGTCCACGATTCGTTACATTGCAGATCTGTAGGATTTGAAGCTAATAGCGTATGTGCAGTTCGTTAGACCATAACGAACGTAACAAAGGGGTGTCCCGTCTTGAACATGACGTAGGGACATCCCTTTTTTGTTTAAAATAGGAAGTTTTCTTTCTTACCCCATCTTCCGCCCAAGATGTTCGATCTTATCCAGCCAATTCTTTCTCTGTTCTTCGGACTTTTTACCAACTTGATCTACAGTTGTTATCCGAACAGGTTTGATGCCAGTGAGTCCAAATGTGGAGATTTTCATCATTTTGTGTGCGGGCTCACCCTGGAACCACTTGAAGTACCAACTCGGACCATCCATCGTGGTGATCATGCGAGCGGTGCGGCCTTTGAGCAGTTGATCCGGGAAAGGTTTTCCTTTTTGATACTTGAAGGCGTAACCTGGCATGAAGATTCGGTCAATGAAACCTTTCAGTAGGGCAGGTGGTCCTCCCCACCAAATTGGGAATACCCATACAAGATGCTCGGCCCACTTGATCGCTTCTTGGGCTTGTAACAAATCGGGTTCAAGCGGAAGTTTATTACGATATCCTCCTTCCAGATTCATGTTGAACGCGAGTTCGTTCAGGGTGATCATGCGAACGTCTGCACCAGCTTGAACCGCACCTTTACGGTAAGCCTCGGCGATTGCGCCGTTATAACTGGGTGAGACGGGATTGCCTTGAATAATTAATATTTTTTTCATAGAAGATGACACGTCCTGACTATTTTAGTTAATGAACACTAACCTCATGTGCAAAAAGAAAAGGTCACGTATGACCCGGTGATCCATCTGTATATCCTGATGGTATGCTGACGATTCTCTTTTAGAAGTTGTTCAAAAAGTCCGCTTTTGATTACGAATCATGCCTAGCGGCATCATCAGCATCGAATATGGGATTCAGCCGAAATGTCCGTTGCTCACGTAGTTTTCTCTACGCTCCGCTACTCCATTTCTATCTTCATCCCATCTTCTCGGCACTGAAAACCAGACTTTTTGAACACGCACTTATATTAACGTGCAACTCTGAACATTTTTGGAATTCTGCATGGCCGAATGGCTTCCATCTCCATCGTTACTCTTGGGGTAAGTGCCCCAACATCGATGCAAGTCGGTGAACAGTCTCGCCCGTATAAGGTACCAACAGCTCCGGTAGCTCACCTTGCATACTGGAGACCGCCATGCGTGTAATTGCACCGATCACCAGAACGGCTGTAAGCCTTGAATCCTGCTGAGGCAGTTCGCCCCGCATCATTCCCTGATCGATGAGATCCATTAACGCATCCAACGGCTGACGGTAATCCTCGCTGCTTCCAGCTTCAATGAATATTTCGTGATTCTGTGAAATCAGCAGCAGCCCGTAGGGATCTTCATCATGCAGATGGAGAACCTCGGTAACCAGTTGCTTGAAGCGTTCCAGTACCGGACCTTCCTGTCGAACATACCCGTCAATCAGTGAGGTATAGTCCGCGCAGTATTGGGTGAAGGCTTCCAGGGCAACGGCATCTTTGTTTTTAAAATGTTTGTAGATCGCCGCATCGGTTACTCCGGCGGCGTCACCGATCTCTTTGACGGATATGCCGTCAACGCCTTTGGTTGCGAACAAGCGCATCGCCGCTTGTAGGATATCTTTCTTTTTGCTATCCACATGAGATTTGTTCTTCATGATTTTATAGTAAGTGATTACTAACCAAAATGCAACAAGCAATTTGGAAACTCTACATTGAGATCCTGAATAAGCGCTTACGACCAAAGCTTGCAGGCTTGTGAGTGGCAACGTATGATGAATAGAAATCAACATCGGAGCAGCAGGAAGAACGAAATGGATGGTGGCTAGCGTGAACGAAGAGATGAATGCATACAGCTGGGTGACGCCCGAAGGGATGCTGAATGATCAATATATAACAAGCCGCGAACAATTGTATCAAGGAATGAACGGACGATATGTGGAGCGATTCACTGTTCCTACCGGTGAAAGTTATATTTTTAAACCGCTGACGAATCCTGCACAGCACGGACGGGAACGATGGATGTACGAGCGTGTGATGTCTGGCTTACCACCGATCTATCCGCAGCTTATTGCAGCGTCGGATCTTACCATTGCACCTGCACAGAGCTGGATGATCTACGAGGATCTGGGGCAACTGGTGCATGATTCGCAAGAAGCGACGATGCTCGGCGCAGCGGCACATATGGCAGCGTGGCATGCGTTGCCTGTTACGGATTGGAGCGAACTGCCTCGCGTAGGCCAGAAACCGTCCATTCACACGATGCTGGATGAGTTGCAAATGCATAGGCAATTTACCGATGAACTGTTATCCAGATTGGATATGAAGCTATCCGCATCCGATTGGGACAAGATTGCCACGTTGATTCTCACAGCTGAGGAGCAACTTCCAACTGTTCTGTGTCACGGAGACCTGCATCCCGGAAATATGGCGGATGTGGACGGCAGACTGGTCATCTTGGACTGGGAGCATGCCCATCTGAATACGCCGCTGTGGGATATATATCACCTAGTTGATCTCTCGCATCCGCTGTTTCCCAGAACGGTTACGCCTGCATTGCGAGAGCGGGTTATGGATGTTTATTTGGACAAACTGGGGAGCCTGGGCGTACAGATTGAACGGGTTTCTTTTGCAGAATGGTACGACGCCTATGCTATTGTATTTTCGCTCTGGATGCTGCGTTTGATTGACGGTGACCTGAGGAGTGAGGAATGTGTGTGGCCGAAGGAACAGCTGCGGAACCAATGGCTTGAGACGGCAGCAACGCTGGAACAGTGCATGAAGCACATGGGTGAGGAATAGAAATGAGGGGTGAGAAGCTTGCGTAAAGTCGGACTTGTTATGCGTAAAATTCAATTCACGGAAGCTCAGGGGCCACGCGTATTTGCGGATCGACTGAAGCAGATTGGTCTGGAGCTGGGCGTGGATATTGTGTTCATCTCGCCGGAGCGTCATGTCAGCGGATACGACTGGTTACCAGGGTATGAGCATGAGAAAGGTGACCTGGTGAACTACGATATCGTGCTGGACCAGATTCATAGCCAAAATATAGAGCATGTCATCTACACCGTATCCGGGTTTACGTTTTTGAAGATGTTTTTACCGAAGAGTGTATTGTTTCCGCATAGTTTCCCTGATCCCGCACTGACGGGATATGAGATGATGAAGCCATTTTATACGATGGTGGATAAAGCGATTGTACAGACCGAGTTTTTGAAAACAGAACTGGGCCGCAATTTCGGCGTACATGACGTGAACGTCATCCCGATTGGTTTTAGCGAAGAGATGGCGAATCGGCACTATGACCCGAGCCAGGTTGTGCATAATCGGGTGCTCTGGATCGGTCGGGATGAGGCGAACCGTCGCCCGGATCTAGTTTTGGAATATGCTCGGCAGAACCCGGACAAGGAAGTATATATGGTGTTTGGCGGTGTACGCTATAAGGAAACCATGAAGAAGTACGACATTCCTTCCAACGTGAAGCTGAAGTTTGCGCTCACGCAGGATGAGATATTTACGTTGATGAATTCTGCGAAGGTGTATTGGAGCTGCTCGGCCTTTGATACGTTTGCGATGCCTCTGACGGAAGCGATGGCGATGGGCAAAATGGTTGTGAAGCCGGAGCATGCCTGCTACGGTCACATTCGATCCACGCATGCCTTTGCAGGCAACGAGGATAACTGGTTTGAACTGGTGAACATGGCTGCGGCTGCGCCGCGCAGTGTGTCAGAAGACAACCGGGAGTATGCGTTTGGTGCTTTTTCGCGGACGAAGATGAAAGAAGGGTACCGGAACTTTTTCTCAGATTGGTTGAAGTAACGTAAGGTCTGTAATACAGGGCTTGATCCATCCAGCAACAGGAGGGGAACCTTATGGAAGTACTGATCTTGTGGACATTGGGAATGTGGGCGGTGCAGCTGCTGATTGAATGGCTTATCTACCGGATGCAAGGACGTCGATTGACGTGGGTTCAATATATCTTGCCATGTGTGGCCTTGCTCGGCGGTGCCGTCGTAATCATGATCAGCATTGATATGGGTGGGTGGAACGGCATCGGATATGCCCTGCTCGGCGTATCACTGGGTACCGCGGGAATGTTAACACTCATTACGGTGGCGATCAGGGATGTGGTGCTTCGACGACGGGGCAGGAATTAAGCGGGATAATGAAACTACTGTACAGTATGATAGAATTGGGCGAAGGGATGGTTGCATGAACGCAACCGTCTGTGATATATTGACATTAATTATGACAAGGGAGGTGAAGACAGGTGAATCACGAGATGCTTAACAACCGTATTAGCCAGCTGCCGATTGCTATGGCTGGCATTGTTCATACTTTTCTGACCAACGGGAGAAGTCTGTCCAATTTTGAATATACGGAAGTTAACATTTGCGAGAAGATGCCTGCCTTGACCTCATTCGGACGATAAGCGATATTGCTTGAATTCTGAAGGGCCGCGGAGCTAACCTCCTGCGGCTCTTTTTGTGTTGCGGTCAGGATCTTCCATACCATAGGAGGAACCTTATTATGATGATGATTAGCGCGCAACAACTGACTCAATACCACGGAGCACATCTGGTGCTGGACGGCATTACGTTTGAAATTATGGAAGGCGACAAGGTCGCCCTGATCGGCCGCAACGGAAGCGGAAAGACAACACTTATGCGCCTGATGGCAAGACTAAACAAGCCGGATGAAGGGCAATTGATGATAAAGAAAGATACACGAATGGGATATGTGGCTCAGGTTCCGGAAGGATTGGATGACCGTACCGTTCTGGATGTACTGAGTCTTGGATTCAAGGAGCTTATGATATGTCGCACGCAAATGAAGGAAATGGAGCAGCAGATGTCCGATCCGGCATGCGCGGCAGACCCTAATCAATTAGAGCGCCTGTTGAAACGCTATGCGGCGCTGCAAGACCAGTTCGAGCGTGAGGGTGGATACGAAATGGATGCCCGGATTGATCAGGTGGCGGACGGTCTAGATATCGCCAAGGCACACTATGGTTGGCGCTTTGGTTCCCTGTCCGGTGGGGAGCAGACTCGGGTCGTGCTGGCTTCACAGCTAATCGTAAGACCCGACCTGTTATTGCTGGATGAGCCAACGAACCATCTTGATCTGGAGCGGGTCGAGTGGCTGGAAGGATTTTTACGAGAATACCCCGGTACCATTGTTCTGATCTCGCATGATCGCTATTTTCTGGATCGGGTAGTGAATCGAACACTGGAGCTGGAGGATGGAGAAGCGGAAACATCTGCTGGCGGTTATACGGAATATATGAAAGTGAAGGAACAACGGCTATTGCAGCAATTCGAGGAGTTCAAGGAGCAACAGAAGGTTATCAAAAAAATGAAAGAAACGATCCGCCAACTTGAGGAATGGGGTCGTGTGGGTGGCAATGAAAAGTTCTTTCGGCGGGCCGCTTCCATGCGCAAGGCGCTGGAGCGGATGGAACAGGTGAAGCGTCCTGTACTGGAGCGCCGCAATGCCGAGTTCGATGTGCGTCCTACCGATCGAACGGGTAAACGGGTAGCGATATTGGAACAGGTCGAGAAGAGCTATGGTGAGCGTGAAATCCTGCGCGGAATCTCGGGTCTGCTGGAATATGGAGATAAAATTGCACTCATTGGCCGCAATGGTTCCGGCAAGACGACCTTATTCAAGCTGTTGCTTGGTGACGAGCAGCCCAATGCGGGCAAGCTGGAGTGGGGGGCGCGTGTGGATGTGGGGTATTTGGCTCAACAGGAGGAACCCACGAATCCAAAGCTGAACGTACTCGAATACTTCCGTCTGGAAGCAGGCGTGGAGGAAGGAGAGGCTCGCGGAATTCTGGCCCGATATCTGTTCTATGGAGCGGATGTATTCCGCTCTGTCGGGCAATTATCTGGCGGGGAATGGACGCGCCTGCGGCTGGCACTGTTGGTGCAACGTAAACCTAATGTACTGCTGCTCGATGAGCCGACGAACCATCTGGATATCGCATCGAGAGAAGCGCTGGAAGAGTCGCTGGTTGATTTTGAAGGTACCGTACTTGCCATCTCACATGATCGGTACTTCGTCAATCGCCTCGCTTCCCGTGTCTGGGAACTGGAGGACGGACAGATGACCGCTTATCTGGGAGACTATGAGGCGTATCGCGAGAAGAAGCTTGATTTGCAAGCTCGTTCGGCGGCGGCGACTCAGGCTACAGCAGGAGTGGGAATTTCTTCTCGTGGGAACGCCAAGTCAGAGATGAAGTCAGGTTTAACGTCTGCGTCGAGTGGGACTACCAGATCAGGGAAGAAACCAGAAGCAATCTCGACAATGAACGGTTCCACTGTTGCGGCTATCGATGGAAGTCGAGATCATGAAGCTTCTACTGAATCAGGTAAGGCGTTAACTCCTTCGGCAACAGCTGCATCGAAACATAGAAACGGCAATGGCAATCAACACTCTGCGGAGAAGCTGGAACAAATTCTGGCTCGTCTTGAGGCACAGATTCAGGTGTTAGATCAACAGTTGGAAGTTGTGCAAAACAATCCGCTTGAACTGGAACAAATATGGAATGATCGCGAGCAATTGTCCGCTGAATATAATGATGTTTTGGCCCAGTGGGCTGAGTTATAAGTCAGAATGGCATGAGCATAAGATCAAACAAGTGTGGTCGGAGAGTCTTCTCCGGCCTTTTTGAACTGGATTGCGTACCAAAAGTAGAAAACAGTATGTTATTTCCTGCTTCGTTAATCGGAGAATGAAGGTAGCCAACATGTTCTTTATTACATGTCATGGGGAATAGTGTAACTTTTTACCTCCCCATGCGTTAAATACGTTTGTATGAATTGAAACGGCTCACCTAAGAGCTCGCAAAAAGGGAGGTTATCGGTATCTATTATTCATTGACGTATCGGAGTTGGTCGGATGATCGACAGGCGGAGACGGGGGTGCTGGAACAGGCTTCAGTCACGCGAGATGAACTTTTCATGCGCAAACTGGTGGATGCCACCTTGGTGAAAAACAAACTCTGGGCGCATCTGTCCAATGAATGCCAGGATGGGCGGGAACATGCAGTATATGTGACGGCGTATGACCAACAGATGCCGGATGAGTACGGTGCAGCCATTGCGGATGCTGCGCTGGCGATGTGCAAAATGTCTTCCATGTACAGTGCTGAGTATATGTTGTGGAATGGACGTTCATTTCAGGAGTTGGAACTCACAGTATCCTCCACCTATACGATGGAGCTTGCCGAGCAACTGCTGGACCATTACATGGTTCGCGGTGGCAAGACGTATGAGTTCCTGTATTCCGTGCTGGATGCGGATCGCAAGAAAGTGTTGTTTTATATGAAAGAGGTGGATCTGTAATGAGTGACCAAGAGCGGGGGCAAGCATCGAAACCCGGTTCAAAAGCGAAGCTGGTTGCGTTCTCCCTGATGCTGGCGGTACCTGCCGTGTTATCCGGTTGTGGCAGCAACAATGATGAATGTGACCCGGAGTATGATACCGGATGTGAATATGATTCCAGCAGTGGGCACTATTACTACGGCGGGTCGTCGTATCGAAGCAATAAGGACAGTAACAGCTCCTATAGCAAATCCAAGTCCAAATCAAGCGGCTTCGGTAGTTTCTTCCGCAGTTCGGGAGGATAACCGGATGAGGCAAGTGATTCAACTGCCGTTTAGTCACGAAGAGGTATTTCAGGGCGAAACGGAACAACAGATTCCATACCATCGAATGTACGGGAAGCAATATTGTGTGCCTGCATTGACGGTCTATTCTCCCTCGGAGGTACAAGAGCTGCGCACCGCAGCCGAGGCGGTAGACGGCATTTACTGTAAAGTGATGCGATTTATCCAGCAATACATGCCGGATTCTTTTTTGGAGCATCAGTTGGGTATCCATCCCGGGCTTATTCCGACGGCACGTATGGAGATGGTAACTGGAGGCATTACCCGTCAGGACTGGATTATTGGAGAAGCTGGACCCAAGTGTATTGAAAATAATACGGACACCCCCACGGGTATACCGGAGGCCGCTGCATTGGAAGGTATTCTGGTAAGTCTTGCTGAGGATGTCGCGTTGACTGTACCATCTGCCGAGATGGATACACGTATTCGGGAGTGTTTCAGGATATGGCTGGAATTCTATGCAGAGCAGGGATTGCAGGGTCCGGTGACGTTTACTTCTTTTGGCGAACATGTCGAAGATCGTACAAATACGGAATATCTCACGAGACGGTGTCAGGAAGCGGGATACGAAGTTTTCTATGCCCCACTGGAGGAACTGGAGATTGTTCCGGGTGAGGCGCTTTACCATAGGGGGCGGGAGATCAACCTGCTGTACCGTCTCTATCCATTGGAGTATCTTATCGATGATCGGGATGAGACGACAGGAGTGGAAATTGGCGTAGCCCTGCTTGATCTTGTACGGGAGGGACGACTGGGCCTGATGAATCCCGTTCAGCATGTACTGATGCAGAGCAAAGGCTTCATGGCGGCAATCTGGTCGCTCTACGAGCGGAACGAGCAAACTCCGGAATATTGCGGGTTTACCCTCTTTGATGAAGCAGAAATGGACGTGATTTCCCGATATCTGCTGCCCACCTATTTTTCGGCGGAGCCTTTCGAGCTGAACGCCATACCATATGTAGCCAAGAGTTATTGGGGGCGCGAAGGCAGAGGAACTCTTTTGCTGGATGGAGGAACGAACAATGCCTTTGGAAAGCAGGATATGGAGCATCCTCTAAACGATGCGCTGGAATCCAATCTTGCAACTGGAGCGACAGAAGAGGATGAAGAGATTACAGCTTATTACGAAAATCAGCCCAAGATCTATCAGCAGCTGGTGCCGATGGAACAGGCCGTGATTGAGACGGAAGATGGAGCGTACAGCGGTTATCTGCTTACAGGGGTGTTTGTTATCGGTGGGCGTTTGGCTGGGTTGTTACCACGGATCGGGGAGAAAGTAACTGGAGATATGGCCTATTATTGCGCGGCTACGGTTCGTGAACGGATGAATGATGAGGAGGAAAAGGAATGGAGAACTTGGGATTAAACCTCGTGAATGTGGCGGTGGGTGTAGGCATTCTGCTGGTGGTATTGGTGTGTGGATATTTCGCTTTTAGCAAATTGACCCGGTATAACGATAGTGAGGAAATCGCCAAAGGTAACGAGGCGGCAGGTATGTATATGGGCAGCAAATTGCTGGGACTATGTATTATTGTAGGGATGGTATCTTTCTCAACGCATTCGTGGTTGGATATGCTGCTGTGGTCGGCGTTTGGAATTATTATTCTGTGCCTGGTCTATATTATATTTGATTTCCTGATTCCAAAAATGCGGGTGTGTGACGAAATCGCACGAGGCAATATGGCGGTAGCGCAACTGCTGCGTTCAATTATCATCGGCGTTTCCATCGTCATTGGTACATTTTTGATGTAAAATAAGACATAGTGTTTTATAGAGTTTACTATCAAATGGAAGAAGGAGCGCGGCATCATGAGAAGAGTCATCATCGATACAGATACAGCAGGAGACGATACGATTGCGATCCTGACGGCATTGCACCACTTTCAGGTGGAAGGCATCACCATTACGGGCGGTAACGTACAATTCGACCAGGAGGTTGAAAATGCCCTGTACACGGTACAGGTTGCTGGACATGGCGGCAAGGTGCCTGTATATAAAGGTTGCGAGCGTCCGCTAATGGCCTATGGAAAGGCTCAGCACCGGACAGTGGAAGATGTGCATGGCGATGATGGTATGGGCGGCGCGCATTTCCCGAAGGCAGATCAGCGTCCCGAGAGCGGGCATGCGGTTGATTTTATCATTGAGAAGGTGCACGCACATCCGGGTGAAATTGAACTTCTGGCGATTGCCCCGCTGACCAATATTGCAATGGCGATCCAGAAGGACCCAACCATTATTCCGGAGATTGCTCACCTGTACATTATGGGCGGAACGAATAACGCACTGGGCAACATCACACCGGCGGCGGAGTATAACTTCTACGTGGACCCGGAAGCGGCGAAAATTGTACTGCATGCGGGCATTCCAATCACGATGGTTGGCTGGGAGATGTGCACGCAATATTCAGTCATGGACGATGACGATCATGCAGAGATTGCAGCTCTTGGTACATCGGGTGCCGATTTCTTCACCGCAATCAACAAAGTGGTTATGCAGTTCAACAAGTCGGTACATAAACTCAATGGCACCACTCATCCCGATACGTTGCTGATGGCTGTTGCGGCAGATGAATCCATCATGACCAAGTCGGGTCAATATTATGTGGATGTGGAAGCGGCAGGAGAACTGACACGCGGATACAGTGTGGTGGATATCAACGGGCGTTTTGGCAAAGAGCCGAATGTATGTGTCTGTGAGGCGATTGATCGGCCCAAATTCAAATCCATGCTGCTGGACGTTCTGTCAGCGATCCAATAAACGCAGGAATTTAACTGCAGGAAAAGAAGAAAATCCGTACCTATTCCAGGTACGGATTTTTTATTGCCCATTTTTGGCATAACTACTTCACCTGTCGTAGTAAATTGTGCTATACTTCAACTACTACGACAGATGAAGTAATGAGGAGGAGTATCTTTTGTGATCAGCAGTGACGTTATACGTGGCTACAATGATACGCTGATCCTCTACATGCTGCTCGAAGGGGAGTCGTATGGCTACGAGATTTCCAAGAACATCAGGCAGCTAACAGAGGAAAAGTACGTCATGAAGGAGACGACATTATACTCGGCCTTCACCCGATTGGAGAAGAACGGTTATATTGAATCGTTTTACCTGGATGAGAATAGTTTGGGAAAGCGTCGTACCTATTACCGGATTACGCCGCCCGGCCTCGACTATTACAGAGAAAAGTGTGAGGAATGGAAGGTTACGCAGGAGGTTGTTAATCTATTTATCAGGGAGTTGTGACGGAACATGGAGACAATTATGGTGTATCTGGAGAACATGTTTGCTGGTCTACCGAAGACACCCGAGGTGGAGCATCTGAAGCGGGAGCTCCTTTCGGGGATGGAAGATAAGTATCTGGAATTGAAGCGGGAAGGCAAGTCGGAGAATGAAGCCATCGGCATTGTAATCTCAGAATTCGGTAACATCGAGGAGCTAACTGCGGAACTCGGTATTCAGCCTGTTAGTACGGAAGAGGCAGTGCCTGTGCTGACGGAAGAAGAAGCCTACGCATATACCACTGCCAAAAGAAATGCCGGCTTTTGGATCGGGCTGGGTGTTTTATTGTGCGCGTCGGGTGTGGCGTTTCTGATTTTCATGGATACCTTGTTTGAGAACTATGCCACTTCAGCTGCAAATCGTTCGGTGGAAACGGGGGCTGTACTGGGCCTGATCGGCATGTTCGTGCTGATTGCGATTGCGGTAGGCATGTTCATTCACAGTGGCATGAAGCTTGAACGCTTCAGTCATATGGAGAAGAGCTTCCAGCTTCCTTATACACTTAAAATGAGTATTCAGCATAGTCGGGAGAGCTTCGCTCTGACTTATCGTGTAGCCATCATCACGGGTGTCTGCCTGTGCATTCTGTCTCCTGTGTTTATTTTCGCAGCCTCCTCTATTAATGATAACTACGCCTCTTATGGTGTATCTGCTTTTATGATCATGGCTGGGGTAGGAGTATTCCTATTTGTATATTACGGTAATATTCAGGGGGCTTACACGAACTTGCTGGAGAAGCACCAGTTGACGGCAGAGAAGAAGCAAGAGGTAAAGGTTGTGAGAGCCGTGGAAGCGATTGTATGGCCGTTGGCGACAGCCATCTTCTTGTTCACAGGCTTTGTATATCAGCGGTGGGATATCAATTGGGCCATATTTCCGATTACAGGCATTCTCTCCGGCAGCTTTAGCAATGTGTACCATATTATGAAAAGCAAAAATCCGTCCTGAGCATGCTGCTTTAGCTAGTAAAGCCCACTTGATCTATATTGATCAGGTGGGCTTTTTTGCTCCATTTAATCTAACCTTGCTGCAACAAAAACGAGCGAATTCCTGTCGTGACCAGATCATGGTCTTCCTCATCAGGCAAACCTGATACCGTAATGGTACCGACCTGTCCCTCATTTTCTAAAATTAGCGGGAAAGCGCCACCAGCCAGCACATAGTCAGATGAAAGCAGATTAAAATCCTGTTCAAGCGTCTGGTTTTCGCTTCTCAACCGCAGAGCCGTGTGCCAAGAGCTGGATGAGAAATGATTCACTACGTTGTTCTTGCGGCGAATCCAGTCTTCGTTGTCGGGATGAGTGCCTTCCATCGCATGCAAAAAGAGACGATGTCCCTTTAGGGTAATGTCGATGGTCACGGCTTGGGAACGACGCTTCGCTTCTTCGACCAGATGCAGGCCAAGGTTAAGCGCCGTTTCAGAATCAAATGTGCCAAATACCAAGTCCTTTTCTTCCTGCTGCATTTCCTTTAATTTCTCTGTCATGATCAGGTTCAAATTACAGGCAGCCCCTTTACATATATGATTGATGTCTACATTCGACATGGGTTGGTGCAGTACCTTCTGAATGCAGTCTGAACGATGTTAATGGACGTTATTTGCGTGGTTAAAGACCGTTCATTTGGAGACCGTACATCGGCTGTGTTAAAGTGATAGGAACCTAATATACTCAAAACTCTTAAAGTTAAAATAAGTTATCGCTAAGTAGGCAGGAGGAGAAGCACGATGCTGTTTTATTTTGTAGCACTGCTGGTGACTTTGGTGGATCAGGGAACCAAGATTGCAGTGAGGATGTATATGGAAGTTGGCGACGTCATGAGACTGGGTGACTCGGGCATGCAATTACAGCATTATGAGAACAGTGGCATGGCGGGCAGCATGTTTCAGGGAAATGCGCGCCTGTTCGGTGTGATCGCCGTTCTGTTCATAGCAGGCATGCTGTATTACCGGAGTAAAGGTGAGATTCGCGGTTTTTGGATGCAAGCTGGCGCGGGGTTCATGGTCGGCGGGGCTTTAGGAAATGCGATCGATCGATTTATCTATGCGCGGGTAACGGATTTCCTCGTGTTTCCGTCCGGACGCGGGATTTTGAATCTGGCTGATGTCGCAATTAACATTGGTGTGGTCATGATCATCATCGGCATGTTGATTCGTGCATATCAGAGTTATCGGGCCAAGCGTTTACGTAATGCACTGCCGAAGGTTGAGCGTTCGTAATAGGTTGGATAAAAGCGTTACAGTGGCTGAATATAAGCATATTAAATGAGGGACATTGGATATCATCCAGTGTCCTTTTAGTTATGTCCGATTCGGGTCATGGGAAGAACTGCCGTGATTCATTTTTACCGAAACCGTTTTAGAAATAATAAAGACTTATATCATTCATTCAGATTGAAGTCAGTTTGGAAGGATTAACCATATGGTTATTTCACCATTTGGATGGGTAAATCTTTACGTATATAAAGTGAAACTAAGATATACACAAACACGGAGAGTGCAGAACCAATCTGAAGAAGCGCAGCGTGCGTGTTTATCACCGGATTTTCCCTTAGAGGAAGGGAATCAAAAAAATCTGGGGATAACAACGATCGGAAGATGGTACTGCAATCGGAGTGACACTGTGTAAATCACATTAGTTCAATTTATTAAGCTGAGGGAGGTACAACATGAGAACAACGCTTACCAAGGCTCTCGGGACAATGTTGCTGTGTGGAATGATGGCTGTACTTCTATCTTCCTGTACCAGTGGGGATAGCGCGAATGGCAAAGTGCAGATTGAATTTTTCCAGAACAAGCCTGAAGCCAAAACAACCTTTGATGAATTAATTAAAACGTTTAATGCAGAGCATGATGATATTCAGGTCACTCAGGTGAATCCACCAGATGCAGAGACCGTACTGAAGACGCGTGTCGTCAAAAATGATATACCGGATATTATGGCCATGGGGGCAACCGACACGTATTCGATCCTGGCTCAGAGTGATATTTTCACCGATCTGACGGACAGCTCATTACTCCAGACGATTGATCCGAACTACATACAAATGCTCAAGGATCTCACAGGCATGGACGAAGTGACAGGTATTCCTTATGCAACAAATGCAAACGGCATCATGTACAACAAAACGTTGTTTAAGGAAATGGGGTTGGACGTGCCCAAGACGTGGGATGAACTCATTGCGACCGCCCAAAAGATTAAAGATGCAGGTGAGATTCCATTTTACTTCACATACAAGGATGACTGGCAGACGAGCCTTCCCTTCAATGCACTCGGCTCCAATCTGGTGGGTATTGATTTCTACCAAGAGCGGCGCAATGACAAAGTGACGTTCAAGGAGAAGTACCGCGAGGTAGCTGAGAAGCAGCTTGAACTCATGAAGTACGGTCATGGCGATAACTTTGGTAAAGCTTATTCGGACGGTAACCGTGCTTTTGCTAACGGTGAAGCCTTTATGTACATCCAGGGAACCTGGGCCATCTCGGAGATTCGCAAAGCGAACCCGAATGTAGACATCGGTTTCTTCCCATTCCCTACGGGCAATGATGCGAGCGAGATTAAGCTGGTGAACGGGATCGACTCCCTGTTTACCATTGCGGCGGACACGCCTAATCGCGAGCAGGCAGAGACGTTTATTGCGTTCCTGTTAAAGCCTGAAAATATCGGAAGGTACATTGATGAACAGACGCTATTCTCTGCGGTAGAAGATGTGAAGCAGGATGATCCTGCCGTACAGGAATTGATGCCTTATATTGAGCAGGGCAAGGTTGTTGACTTTGCTGATCACTATATTCCGGCTGCCGTGCAGTTGAATTCCATCGTACAGTCCTTTTTGCAGAACCAAAACATCGACAACTATCTAGATACACTCGACAAAGAATGGGACAAGGTTGCCAATCGGCGCTAAGCCTTGTCTGAAGGAGGATGGAATATGAACAAGCGTATCGCACCTTATTACTGGATGACGGTTCCGGCGGTAGTATTGTTCTTCGTATTTATGACACTGCCGGCCCTCCAGGGCATCTATTATTCATTTACGAATTATAACGGATTCGGGAAAGAGTATGATTTTGTTGGCTTCAAAAACTATTTCAACTTGTTCCAGGATGACAATGTAGGCAACGCCTACTGGTTTACGTTCAAATTTGCGATCGTGGTGACGATCCTGACCAATATTCTGAGCCTACTCATTGCACTCGGGCTGAATGCCAAGATCAAGTTCCGTAACTTTTTCCGCGGCATCTATTTCCTGCCCAATATTCTGAGTGTATTGATTGTAGGTTACATATTTAACTACCTGTTCTCCAACGTATTCCCGATCTGGGGACAAAATCTGGGCATTAATGCGCTATCCACGAACATACTCGGTAGCGAAAGTCTGGCTTGGATCGGTATCGTCATTGTTGCAGTGTGGCAATCGGTGGCCCTGAATACGATTCTGTATTTGGCTGGTCTGCAAACGATACCAACGACACTATACGAGGCATCCAATCTCGACGGTGCAGGCAAATGGCGTGAATTCTGGAGCATTACTTTCCCGCTGATTGCACCTTTCTTCACCATTAATATGGTGCTGGCGATGAAAAACTCACTTATGGTCTTCGACCAAATCGTAGCCTTGACCAACGGTGGTCCCGGACGGGCGACGCAGTCCATCTCCCATCTGATCTACACCGGCGGATTTGAAGGCGGCGAATATGCATATCAATCTGCGAACTCGGTTATTTACTTCATCGTTATTGCGGTGATTTCAATTCTGCAAATCCGGTTCCTGCAAAGAAGGGAGATGGATCTGTAATGAGAAGCCGTACACGAATCAATTGGCTCGTTATGCTACTCGTTGTACTGGGTACCCTGTTTATCCTGTTCCCATTGTATATGACCGTTACGATTGCTTTGAAAAATCCGGAGCAGATGGCCCAATCGGTCTTTGCCATTCCAACAACGCTTCACTGGGAGAATTTCGCGAGGGCTATCGACATGACGAATTTCTTCCAATCCTTCCGTAACAGTGCAATTGTGACCGCATCCACCGTGCTTTTGACGTTGCTCAGTAACTCGATGGTGGCCTATGCCATTGCGCGAAATATGGAGAAACGCAAGTTTTTCAAAGGACTCTATTATTACTTTGTCAGCGCCATGTTCATTCCGTTCCCGATCATCATGCTGCCGATCGTTAAGCTGACCGCATCGCTGGAGATGACGAATCTGGTAGGTCTCATCCTGTTGCACACGGTCTATGGTCTGGCATTTAACGTATTTGTGTACGTTGGATACATCCGGTCCATTCCGGTGGCGCTGGAGGAAGCGGCATTTGTGGATGGGGCGACAACTTGGGGCACGTTCTGGAAAATCATTTTCCCGCTCATGGCACCGATCAGTGCCACGGTTGGTATCCTGACCTGCCTATCGACGTACAACGACTTCTTGCTGCCACTCATTATTATCAGTGATCCGGGACAGTACACGCTGCCGCTGGTACAGTATGTATTCCAAGGACAGTTCAATACTGAGTTTAACCTTGCATTTGCATCCTACCTGCTCGCGTTGCTGCCAATGATTATCACCTACCTGTTTGCACAGAAGTGGATTATCAACGGGGTTACGCAAGGGTCTGTGAAATAACTGAAGGTGTGTTCGGATTCTACTACGCGCTTCCTCGAGAAGTGGAAGAAGCCGCAGTGATGGATGGTTGCTACGTGCATCGAATTTTCTTTCGGATTGTGCTGCCGATGACGTCTTCGGTCATTTCCACAACGGCGATCATCAACATGATCTATAACTGGAATGAATTTATCTTTGTTAATACGTTCATCAGCATAGATTCGTACAAGACCTTAACCGAAGGTCCTTCCATTACTTGCTTAAAAGCGAGTCGGGAGGGGCCTTTTTTTGTCTTCTAAAACCTCTGGTAGTTGTACGGAAAAGGGGCTTGATGAAAACGTTGAAAATACCTATTTATGGAATTACAAAAAACTTTCAACTATTTTCGCAAAACTACTGCATTTTCAAACTACCTGTGCTAACATACCCTAAGAATTAAAGCCCACATGGGAAAGGTGAGAAAATGACAGCAATATCCTCAACCAAAGAGTCCCTTCGTTCTGATGCCAAGGATCTGAATCTGATTCGGCTGACATGGCCTATTTTCTTGGAACTCTTCTTATTTATGTTGATGGGGAGCGTGGATACGCTCATGCTCAGCTCGGTATCCGATAATGCGGTCTCCGGCGTTGGAGCAGCCAATCAGATTATTTCTATTGCTATCCTTGTATTGGAAGTCATTGGACATGGTGCCGCGATTGTAGTTGCACAATATATCGGATCGAAAAAGCTAAGTGAAGCAGCCCAGGTTACAGGTAATGCAATTACGCTGAATCTTATCGTGGGGCTAGTCCTGAGCGGAATCTTCCTTCTGTTCGGAGGACAATTGTTAACACTTCTGAATATTCAAGGCGAAATTTATGATTTTGCCCGTTCGTATATAAATATCGTCGGTGGCGGTATCTTCCTCCAGGCACTCATTAACGCGCTGGCTGCGACGATTCGTACACATGGTTACACCAAAGAAACGATGTATGTTGCTGTATTCATGAACGTGATTCACGTTGTTGGTAACTATGCATTGATCTTTGGACACTTCGGCCTGCCGAAGCTTGGGGTGGAAGGGGCAGCCATCTCCACGGTAGGAAGTCGGTTTATCTGCCTGCTGATCTTCTTCTGGTTGTTGTATCGTGTGAGCGAGGTGCGGGTGGATTTCGAATACTACATTAAATTGTCCAAACATTTTATTGGCAAAATTCTGCGGATCGGCATTCCGTCTGCGATGGAGTCAATGGTATATCATTCCTGCCAGCTCGTGTTCACGCTGTATGTGACCTATCTGGGTGCAGAAGCCATGGCAACCAAGCAGTATGCGGGTAATATCTCCAGCTATATCTACTTGTTCAGCATGGCGATTGGCATGGGGACATCGATCATTGTAGGTCGGCTTGTGGGTGCGCGGCGCAAAGACGATGCGTACAAACGTGTTTTTGACAGTGTAAAATGGGCTCTTCTGGCCACGGTTATCATTGATGTAATCATTATTTTATTCCGTGTGCCGCTGATGAGCATATTTACGGATAATCCGGAAATTATCAAGCTGGGGGCTCAGGTGATTTTGCTCAGTCTTTTGCTCGAAACCGGACGTACCTGCAATATTGTGATCATTGGTTCCCTGCGTGCGGCGGGGGATGCAAAGTTCCCGGTATACATGGGGCTGATCTCCATGGTCTGCATGAGTCTGCCACTGGGGTACCTGCTCATATTCCAGCTTCATCTGGGGCTCGCTGGTGTGTGGCTTGCCATTGCGGCGGATGAGTGGACCCGTGCGGTCATTATGTACTTCCGCTGGAAGAGTAGAGCTTGGGAGAAACATGAATTGGTGGAACATGATGACGAAGAAGTTGGTGCACAGCCGGTACCGGCTGTCTGACGAAGAATGTTGTGCAAATAGATAAATGAGAGTCAATTACGGACAGGATTCCTTCCGTGATTGGCTCTTTTTGCGTTCGGGGCAGAGACCAACCGAAGTGAGGATAGCAAAAATGATCAAAACGGAGATAACTCATTCACGTATAGTAAGGATATGGAAGGGGGCTTCACCTCAGTTGAGCCGATACCGTGCAATGATTCAGCAAAGTTTATTCTATATTGAAACCCATCTGCATGAGGAGATCGGGCTGGAAGAAGTGGCGTCCGAGGCGTTGTTGTCGCCGTATCACTACCACCGTATTTTCCGTAATGAGGTTGGCATGACCGTGGTGGATTATATCCGCAATCGCCGGATGAGTCTGGCGTCCACGGCCCTGCGATCCACAGATGCTGGCATTCTGGACATCTCCCTGGCTTGTGGATTTGAGAGTCAGGAAGCCTTCACCCGCGCATTCCGCAAATTATATGGCATGCCACCAGGACGTTTTCGCAAATTGTTCGATCTGAAATTATTCGAAGGAAGAACCAGAGGAGGAGAATTACAGATGAATCAATCGTCAACGATTACAGGTTGGATGTTAACCGGGAGTCACCCGCAAAATTATGAGATGGGCATCGATCCTGCCGAAGTGCATCAGGGGAAAGCTTCAGGATATTTGAAGGCAGTTACGCCAATGGAGCCTAACGAGTTCGCAACAATGATGCAACAGTTCAGAGCAGACAAGTATGTGGGCAAGCGGATGAAGTTATCAGGATTTGTGAAGACCGAGCATGTGGATGCGTTCTGCGGATTATGGATGCGTGTGGATAATAACGTCCATGATGTACTTCAATTTGATAACATGCATGATCGGCCAATTACAGGCACGCAGCCATGGAATCAGTATAGTATTGTGCTTGATGTACCGGAGGGCAGCGCAGTCATTTCATTCGGGGTTATTTTGAACGGTAAAGGAAAAGTGTGGGTCGATAGCTTCCGCTTTGAGGAGGTTGATTTGAACACACCACTGACACATATGGAGACAGAGTACGAGATGTCGGACGAGCCGCTCAATCTGTCATTTGAGGAGTAAATGCAGAAGGGAGCCTTAAACGGCTGACTTAAACAATAACATGAATTGGGAAGATATAGACCAAGGGCTAATCCAATCACGGGTTGGCTCTTTTTGTTACCTTTAGGGTATAAAGAAAGTAGAGCCAAGTCCAAGCTGAGAGGATGCAAGTCTCTCATACAAATTGCAAACTCATCCATAGCTAATTCCCACGGACCTTGCTAACATAGACCCATAAACTAACTCATGACATAGATAAAGAGGATGAATCCTATGAATAAAAAAGTGCTCGTGGTAGATGACGAATCAAGTATTGTCAGTGCCATTGCTTACGCGCTGCGGCGCGAAGGATATGAAGTAGAGACTGCGAGTGACGGCGAAGAGGCCTTGGTCAAGGTCGCATCGTTTCACCCACAGGTCATGATTCTGGACGTGATGATGCCGAGACTCGATGGATATGGCGTATGCCGCAGGCTGGAGGACCGGGAGGATATCGGCATTATTTTGCTGACCGTCAAAAATGATATCGTAGACAAAATCGTTGGCCTGGAAATGGGCGCCGATGATTACATGACTAAGCCATTTGAGATCCGTGAACTGCTCGCAAGGGTGAAAGCGCTCATGCGCCGTGTTGAGAAAAGCAGTCCACCACAGGATGATTCGAAGAATCAGGCCATCGTGAATGGCACACTGCGTATTCATGTTGCTCACCGCACGGTGACCGTGAATGAGGAGAAGCTGGATCTGACCCCAAAAGAGTTCGACCTGCTGACCATTCTCATGTCCAATCCCGAGCGTGTGTACACACGAGACGATCTGCTGGACCGGGTCTGGGGCATGGAATATGCAGGTGGGACACGGACCGTGGACATTCACATCCAGCGTTTGCGCAAGAAAATCGGGGATACAGATCAGCAAAAATTGCAGACCGTATACGGGATTGGTTACAAAGCATCAGCACCTGATACAGGCGGGGCCATATGAGAGTCAGCATCAAGCTGAAGTTCAGTGTTTTTCTGGCAGCCTTGCTTATCCTGACCGTGGTTGTACTTAGTTCACTGGTCCTGCGCGGTATTGAACGCAATCAGCAGTCACAGATTGAAGGTATTTTATCGCAGCAGACACGGTTGGTGAATCTGAATGTGAGACAGTCCTACTACACCGAGTCCGTTCATCTGGATCAGGACGTTTTTTTACAGCGAAATGGCCGCAGGCTGGCACAGGAACTGGCCAACTCTACCGGATTGCCAATAGCACTCTATAACATGACAGGCCAGCAGGTGGGAGCATCCTTCGCCTCCAGCGAGAGTGAACTTGTTCAGGAAACGCTAGACTATGCGCTGCAAAATAAGATTGCCTATCATGAACAAGGGGATACCTTGCTCTATGCCGCACCGCTGGATGGTCCGGATGGACAGATGGGCGCCGTATGGATACAATATCCGGTCCAGAGCTACCATGAATTTTATACTCGCATCCTTCAATTGTTCATCTGGGCCGGAATTACCGTTGTGGCGCTGAGCTTCATATTAGGTTATCTGTTCTACAATCGGTTTGCCGTTGCGATTACCCGGCTGAAGAGGTCCGCAGATTCCATTCGCGAAGGGAACTACATTACGGAGTCCCCTGTAAGGCGCAAGGATGAACTGGGAGAGCTGGGGCAGGGCATTTATTATATGAGTACATCCATTCAGCAAAACATCACAGCCATGCATGCGGAGCAGCAGAAGTTGCAACTGGCGATAGAGAAGCTGCAGGCGCTGGAACAGCAGCAGAAACAATATATCGGTAACATCAGCCATGAGTTTAAGACACCGCTAACGTCGATCAAAGCTTATGTGGAGCTGCTCGACATGTATAAGGATGATCCACAACTGCTTGATGATGCCACGAGTAACATTGGCAAAGAAACGGAGCGGCTGTACGAGATGGTGGAGAAAGTACTACATTTATCTGCCCTGGAGAAGTACGACTTCGAGAATCAGGCCGAAGATGTAGAGGTCAGTGCTCTGCTGGAGGATGCCTGTGGCCGGATGCGGGGGAAAGCGGAGAAGTTTGCGCTGAACATGGAACTGGATCTTGAACCGGCGGTGATCCGCAGCGATCGGGAGAGTCTTATGCATATTTTCATTAACATGCTGGATAATGCGATCAAATATAACGTTCCGGATGGTGTGATCCGGGTGGAGAATGAACTACGGATGCAGGAGCGTCAAGCGGTCATTCGCATCTTCAACTCGGGTACGCCGATTCCTGCAGAGGCACGGGAGAAGATTTTTGAACCCTTTTACACCGTGAATAAAGACAGAGCCAGAAAAACCGGCGGAACCGGACTGGGGCTATCTCTCGTGAAGCAGTTTGTTGAAAAGCAGGGCGGTACAATCACCTTATTACCAAGCAATCCGGGCGATTGGGAGGATAGGGAAGGTGTGACATTCCAACTCGTATTTCCTTTGGCTGATGCAAGTTTACAAGTTCGAAACAAGTCTGAATAACTTTGGAAGTATGCGATGTGTATGCTTGGTCTATAGCAAGAGAAACCAGGGGGGACCATCATGAATTGGAGACAAGCAGCTTTGGGCACGCTCGGGGCCATTGCCCTGTTAACAACAGCAGCATGCGGGGGAACAACGGTGCCGGGGGGAAACGCACAAGGTGGGAAAACGGGCACCGATATTACTGTGAAAGATAATACCAACACGTCTGTGTACCAGAGCTTTAAGCTGGAGAAGATCGATAAAATTCCAAATATGCGTGGGATTGCATGGCTAAGTGACGACTGGATTGTATCCGACAAGGAGAACAAGTCCTTGAAACCCGTCATAGTTGAAGGCCAGGAAAGATACCCGCATAACTTATATATGTATGATCTGGCCAAAGGTACAGACACGCCGCTCAAAGAAGATGAGGCCAGCCTAGGTGCACCGCTGGTGTCACCGGATGGTCAGTACCTGTTCTACCGGGAGCCGGAGGAAAATACGGGCAAAGGCTACTTCCTGAACCTGCATAACGGGGAGACAACCCCTGCTGGTAAGGAGGATGGCTTCATTCAAGAGGGCGCGTGGCTGGATAATGAACATGTCGTTTTCCCCGATATGAAGGGTGATCTGATCTCTGCAAGTGTGGACGGTACAACGAAAGTACTGGTGGAGACGGGCAATTTCAATGTGCGGAGTATCAAAGTGTCAGGCAATATGCTCTATTATATTACGGGCGAGGACGGCCAGTTGAATGCATACGATGTGAAGACGGGTGACGTGAAACAGGTGCTGAAAAGTGTGGAGTGGGTCATTCCTTCTAATGATGGAACAAGGCTTGCGATTGTGAAAAGAACGGCGGATACCAAACGGGCGCTGGTGCTCACCGATCTGGAAGGCAATGAGAAGGCCACGCTCGCCAGAGGCACGCAGATCTTCGGTACCAGCTGGTCGGGTGATGATTCCAAGATTGCGTATACGATCAATTCCGAAAATGACAATGAAAAAGGACTATTCGTCTCCAACACGGAGTCGGCAGAACAGTTCCAGATTTCAGCGGATATGGACAACGCTTCTGACCCACTCGCCTGGAGCCCGGAAGGCAATAAGATCCTGTTATCACAGGCGATATTGGAGAATGAATCCTATCACTTTGTAACTTCGGTTATTACGATCTCCGAATAGGGTGAATGGTGCAGACAGATATGTTCCATATCTTTCATCCCTTTCTATACATTTATATTGACTAAGCTATTCCGCTTCCGATAAACTAGAATGCAGGAATAAAAGTCGAATGTCAGGCAGCAGTTCGAGACGATGTTTCGGGCGGCTGTTTATTTTCTTTTTAACAGTAAGGGTGCAATGTAGTCGTCTTGCCGAATGATTCGGCTAATAACAACATGGAATAGGAACAGGTGATATACATGTGTAACAGCGCGTACCGCGTGCTTTTATATTATAAGTTCGTGAAGATTGAAGACCCCGAGACATTTACACAAGAGCATCTGCAATACTGCAAGGACCTCGGTGTGAAAGGCCGTATTCTGATCGCATCCGAAGGCATTAACGGCACGGTATCCGGAACGCCAGAACAGACGGAACAGTATATGAAAGACATGCATGCGAACCCGCTGTTCAGCGATATGGTGTTCAAGATTGATGATGTGGAAGAGCATGCGTTCAAAAAAATCTTTGTTCGTCATAAAGCAGAGCTGGTTACGTTCCGCGTGGACGAAGACCTTGATCCGAATGTGATTAGCGGCAAACGCCTTTCACCGAAAGAGTTCCATGAGCATTTGCAACGTGATGATGTCATCGTTATCGATGGTCGCAATGATTATGAATACGAAATTGGTCACTTCCGCGGGGCCATTCGTCCAGATGTGGAGTCTTTCCGCGAGTTTCCAGAGTGGATTCGAGAGAACCTGGGTGACATGAAGGACAAAACGATTATTACCTATTGCACTGGCGGCATTCGCTGCGAGAAGCTGACTGGCTTCATGATCAATGAAGGATTCCAGGACGTGGCTCAATTGGATGGCGGTATTGTCACATACGGTAAAGATCCAGAAGTGCAAGGGCATCTGTTCGATGGCAAGTGTTACGTGTTTGACGAGCGGATCTCTGTACCGATTAACCGGACAGACGAGGATATTGTCATCGCTAGCTGTTATCACTGTGGAACGACACATGACCGATATATTAATTGTCCAACCTGCAACCTGCAGCACGTAAGCTGTGAGGATTGCGAAGAGACGCATAACCGCTTTTGCTCGGATGCCTGCCGGGAGGCAGCACCGGTACACGCATAAGCAGGAGAGCAGGTGCTGATCGTGAAGCGTGAAGAGGAACGAACGACGCGTGAACGGATTTTGTTCATGCTGAAGCAGCAAGGTACATTGACCGCAAGGGAAATGACAGCTGATCTGAATTTGACCGGCATGGCCATTCGCCGTCATCTGACGGCACTGGAACAGGACGGCTGGATTGAGGTTCGGGAGGCCCGGGCTACGGCCGGACGTCCGTCCTCGGTGTACCAATTGACGGTACGCGGGGACAGCTTTTTCCCGAAATCATATTCGTCCCTTACGCTGGAGCTGCTTGAAGAATTGTCTGACACAGCCGGGAGCGGTGTGGTGGATGCATTGTTCGAGAGTCGCCGGGACAAGCTGCTTCGCAGCGGATTACCACAGATGGAGGGCCAGGATCTGGCCGGACGGGTGGAGGAACTTGCGCGAATCCAGAATGCCAACGGATATATGGCGGATGCGTCCAGAGAAGAAGATGGAACCTACGTTATTACGGAAATGAACTGCCCGATTGTGCAAGTCGCGAGTGTCTACAAGCAGGCTTGCCGTTGTGAACTCGATCTGTTCCGCTCACTGCTTCAAGCTGAGGTGGAGCGTACCGAATGTTACGCCGATGGCGGTAAAAGGTGCAAGTATGAGATTCGCGAAGCGCCGGGGAATTAACTGGTTTATACAAAGAGATTGTTTCGATTCGTCGAAATAGTCTCTTTTCTTGAATGAAAATGACGTAAATGCGTTATGTTTATAGTGAAATACGTGATATAATTTGAAATAAAATCCAGATGTTTTATACATAACTCAATATTAGATGGGAGGCGTTAATGATGCACGAACCCGAACCGGCTTTGAAAAAGGCCATGAATCTATTGAAGGAACTGAGCGAGGATGAAGAGTTCCGTCAACAATATGAAGCACGTCAAAAGTTTTTACGGGATCAAGTATCCATGAAGGAAGGCGCACGAGAAGAAGGGATCAAAGAAGGTGAAACTGAGAGCAAGCGGAAAATCGCAATGAATATGCTCAATTTAGGTCTTGATCAAGAGACCATTGTCAAAGCGACGGGACTAACCTCTACTGAAGTGAAAGCAATCCAGCAAGAAAAATAAGCTATATATACTAGGCAACACGCATAACTTGCGGGTTGCTTTTTTTTCGTTATGTAATGTTTTCTATCACAACCATATGATGAAACTAAATTGGAAGCGGTTCAACCATTGACGGATATCGGGACGCCCCTTAATATTAGGGGAACAATAAAACATCAACACGGGTCATGGACTTCAGTCGCATGAGAAAAGTCTATATTTGTCTGCTTTTGTCGATCAAAGCAACAATGCGTTGAAGCGTTTGTTTTGTCCCGCCCTATCGTGTCAACGGAATCTCGATAAGGGTAACTACATTTTATAAGATGGAGAGGGGTTCTCACACATGAAAAAGAAATTCTGGATGTCACTGATGATGGTTGCTTCAATGATCGTTGCGGCAGGTTGCGGAAATAACAGCGGTACAGGCTCGGAATCCGAAGGATCGGGGAGCACAACAGGTGGAGGCAGCGAGGAAAAATCATACCAGATTGCCATCTCCCAGATTGTTGAACATCCATCCCTGGATGCTACACGCGAAGGATTTATTGCAGCCCTGAAGGATGCGGGCATTGAAGAAAACAAAAACCTCAAAATTGATTACAATAACGCGCAGGGTGATTCGACGAACAACCTGTCCATTGCACAGAAAATCTCGGGTGATTCCAAAAATGACCTCGTACTTGGCATCGCAACACCATCTGCGCTGGCACTGGCTCAACAAGTGAAGGACAAGCCATTGTTGTTCGCAGCAGTAACGGACCCACTGGGTGCCAAACTGGTGACTGACATGGACAAGCCGGGCGGCAACGTTACAGGTGCATCGGACACGAATCCAGAGGCGATCGTACAATTGGCTGACTTTATCGCTAAAAATCTGCCGGATGTGAAAACGGTAGGTCTGGTGATCAACGAAGGCGAACCGAATGCGGTGGTTATGGCAGATAACGCTGAAAAGGCACTGGCAACACATAATATCAAGCTGGTGAAAGCACCCGTTACGAATACATCGGAAGTAAAACAGGCTACGGATTCCCTCGTTGGCAAAGTAGACGCATTCTACATTACGCTCGATAACTCTGTCGTGAGTGCGGTGGATACGATTATTCAAACGGCGAACAACAACAAAATTCCGTTCTTCTCCAGTGATCGGGATACCGTTGAAAAAGGAGCCTTCGCAACCGTTGGCTTCAAATATTATGACCATGGATATCAGGTGGGTGAGATGGCTGCGGACATTCTGAAAAACGGTACGAAACCTGGTGATATGAAAGTCACCGTTCCGGACAAGCTGGATCTGATCCTGAACCTGAAAGCGGCTGAAGCCCAAGGCATCACGGTTACGGATGAGATGAAGGCGGAAGTGCAAGACCAAGACAACAACATTATTCAATAATCTGACCGGACAATAATCCGGCAGGATGGATGCGAGGCGAACGTGCAACGGGTTCGCCTCATTCTTTTCGATAGACAGGGAGGAAGTAGCGTGAGTATAAGCTGGAATTCAATTGAAGGAGCGATCGAGCTGGGGCTTTTATACGCACTGATGGCACTTGGTGTGTATATTACGTTCCGCATACTCGATTTCCCTGACCTTACCGTAGACGGAAGTTTTACAACAGGAGGCGCAATCGCGGCGGTGATGATCTCCAATGACTTCTCTCCTTGGCTCGCCTGTTTAGCGGCAATGGCTGGCGGCATGGTGGCTGGGGCTTGTACAGGTCTACTGCATACCAAAGGCAAAATCAACGGATTGTTATCCGGGATTTTGATGATGATTGCGCTCTACTCCATTAATATGCGTATTCTTGGCGCACCGAATAAATCCATTATGGGCATGGATAATCCATTCTCGGGTGAGCATGTCATGGTGCTTATTATTATCGTGGTGCTGGTGTTTAAAATTATGCTCGATCTGTTCATGAAAACAGATATTGGACTGGCTCTTCGCGCCACAGGTGATAACAAACGCATGATTCGCAGCTTTGGTGCGAATACGGATGTGACTACCATTGTAGGTGTCAGCTTATCCAATGGACTGGTTGCACTATCTGGTGCATTTATTGCCCAGCAATCAGGCTTTGCAGATATCACGATGGGCATTGGAATGATCGTCATTGGTTTGGCTTCGGTAATTATCGGTGAAGCTATTCTCGGTGCAAGAACGGTATTCTGGGCTACACTCGCAGCGATTGTTGGTTCGATCATATACCGGATTGTAGTCGCACTTGCCCTTCAGGTGGAGTGGTTCGACACGTCGGATCTCAAGCTGATTACCGCAGTGATCGTCATTATCGCCCTTGTATTCCCAACGATGCAGCGCTCCATGAAGCAGCGTAGTTTGGCTCGCAAACGAACGGAAGAGTTGATGCGATCCGGGGGTCAGCAGACGAAGGGAGGTATGTGATCATGCTGGAGATTACGCAAGTAACCAAGCTGTTCAACCCAGGCACAACGGATGAGAAGACCGCGCTGGTTGGTGTGAATCTGACGATGAATCCGGGAGATTTTGTGACGGTGATTGGCAGTAACGGAGCCGGGAAATCCACGCTGATGAACATCATCTCGGGGGTGATGAAGCCGGATATGGGCGATGTTCTGATCAATGACCGTTCGATTAAAAACCTGCCGGAGCATAAACGCAGTAGCTGGATTGGCCGGGTGTTTCAGGACCCGATGGCAGGAACAGCACCACATATGTCCATTGAAGAAAATATGGCGATGGCATACAAACGTGGCAAAGGACGTGGACTAGGCTTCGGAGTAACCCGTGCCAGACGTGAGATTTTCAATACGCAACTGGAGAAGCTGGGAATTGGATTGGAGAAGCGGCCTAACGCGAAAGTCGGTCTCTTGTCAGGCGGGGAGCGACAGGCACTTAGTCTGCTAATGGCGACCTTTACCCAACCGCAGATTCTGCTGCTGGATGAGCATACGGCAGCACTAGACCCTTCACGTGCCGAACTGATCACGGAACTGACGGAGACGCTTGTACGTGAGATGAGACTTACTACACTGATGGTGACGCACAATATGGAACAGGCGATTCGTCTGGGTAACCGTTTGATCATGATGGACAAAGGCCGAATTATTCTGGATGTGAGCGAAGAGCGCAAGCGTACGTTGACTGTACCTGAGTTGCTTGGTGAATTCGAGCGTATCAGTGGCAAAAAAATGGCGGACGATCGCGTCGTTCTGGGTTAAGACAAGTGAATACTTGTTGGAAGAAAAGGTATACGTAGCGCGATTTACAATCTAATCCAGCTCTAAGATATACCATAAAAACCTTTTGCGTTCTCGCAAAGGGTTTTTATGGTATGTTGAACACGATGAAGAGAAAATGGAATGAATCTATACGATTTCGGATTAGTGAATTATACATAGTAGGAGGAACCAGGCATGTCTTTGCAATTGGATGAAGGGACATATACGGTAACACGGCGTACGGAATCCATCCGTCTGCTGGCGAAGGAATTTGCGCTGCTGCACTTCCTGTATGAAAACAAGGAAAAAGCCTTCACCCGTAGTCAACTGCTGGACCGGGTATGGCCCCTGGAATATCCGGTTGAACGCACCGTGGATGATCATATCTATCGTTTGCGCAAGAAGCTGAAACGCTGGGATGAGATCAGTCTGGATACGGTACGGGGCTACGGCTATCGGCTTGCTGTGCATGAGAACAAATCCGTTCTACCCGCTAGCCCTTCTGCTCAAGACCCAGAAATGCAGGAAGTCATTCACGGATTACTTCGTAAATATCACTTGTTTGGGCAGGGAAAAGCCATACAGACCCTGGTTCAACAGCAGGAAGCGCTCGGCATTCAGATTGTCCCGTATTATCAGTTGTATATCCGCTTTATACAGGGAGATCTGGAATGGCTGATTACAACGAAAGAAGTCGATTTTGAAGAACGCATATACTGGTTGTTAATTTTTGTTCACTCGCTAATTGAACCATCAGAAAGCTTGCCTCTGTATGAGCAGGCATTGAGTTCATCTGCATTGTCTGCGGATCAGCTTCGGGAACTCCGTATTATGAACATAATTGAAGTCTATGCAGAGGTGGGTCAATACCAACGTGCCCGGATGCAGCTGGAGGAGACATATCGTGTGATAGAGACTGACGAGCTAGTTAATTTCAAACTGCCAGTAGCGCTTGCAGCGTTGTATGTGGAACTGTGGGGTGGCAGCGGTGAAGCGGTTGAGGCTCAGATGACAGTCCTGCGAGCAGGATTAAAGGATGCTCCGTATCTGCGAGAGATTGGGCGTTTTCAGATGATGGAGGGGTTATGGTTGCTTCGGCAAGGACGAGTTCGTGAAGCTGAACTTAGAATGGATGATGGTCTGGACGTATTGAAGATGTCGCTGAACGCACCGTTATATCTGAATGCGGCATATCAGATCCTCCAATTCATGGGTCAACATCGAATTGAAGGTAGACTTCGCAGTAAATATCGTCAAGTGTACGCAGAGATCGGCAAAAGTTACGGTGTTCCCATATATGGACAGCAAATTGTGGATGAAGTACGTAACTTTCTATCCCCTATCGCTCCATCCTCTGATCTTCCTCTGATATAACGCCCTTATGATTACAGCCAAGGAACATACAGGCCGCAAACGGCTGTAATCAAGGGAGGAAGTACGCGTATGACCGTCATTTCAAATGAATCCACATCCAATGAATCCGACGAATTCACCGAATCAACCGCTTCATCTGCGGGATCTTCCAAAAGCTTATGGACCAACCTCCAGTTTGTCCGCATGTTTATCGCATACTCGCTGGCTACGTTTGGAGACTGGTTCGATGCACTCGCTATCCAGGTGATGGTGGCCTACCGATGGGGTGCCGATCCACTGATCATTGCACTGATTCCTGTATGTATGGCTGTCCCGGGCATACTGCTGGGCTCCGTTGCAGGTGCACTGGCTGATCGACTACACAAAGTGAAAATCATGATCCTGTGCGATGTGATCACCGTGGGATTAACCGTTGCTATTTTATTCGCACCAAGCCCGGCATGGTTGCTTCCACTGCTAGCTCTGCGTGCCATGATGGGGGTATTCCATGTTCCAGCCCAGCAGGCTTTAACTCGTCAAGTGGTGGCAGAGGAGCATCTGTTTCAGGCATCGTCTCTAAACGGTTTCGTGAGCCAGTGTTCGAAAGTGGCGGGACCGCTGCTGGGTGCAGTCATTTTGGCCTTTTTCTCACCACAAATCTGTATTGCCATTAATGCCTGTACACGCCTGTTGTCGGGCGCGGTGTTATGGCCCTTACGGCGTTTGGTGGAGAAGTCGGAGCCGGTTGGATCAGAAGGAAGTGAGGCTGATGCAAAGGATGGCTCGGAATCTTTATTCACTCAGTGGCAGCAAGGCTGGCGTTTTATACGTCGCAGCCGCACTGTGCTGAGTACGATTCTGTTTGGCTGTTTTGGACTCATGGCCATTCTCATGATTGATTATCAGTTTACGACCCTGTTTCGGGAGATCAAGCCAGGTAACGAATCACTGCTAGGCTGGTTGGGTTCATCGGCAGGAGCGGGGGCAGTAATTATCATTTTGTTGTTAAATCGGCTTCCTAGGATTGGGTATGGATGGGGACTAGGTGGAGGATATCTGTTCGTGGGTGCCGGAATCGCTGCATTGGGGTGGATCGGCCCACAAACACCGGAAATTTGGGTCATTATCTGGGGCCTTTGCATCGGGATAGGCAATGGGCTCTTTATGGTAACACTGAATTATTTGTTGCAAAAAGAAACCCCTCTTGTCTATGTAGGACGCGTCTTCGGTATCCAAAATTCACTATCCAGTGTTGTACTGGTCGTAGCTCCACTTGCAGGTGGGGCGCTCATTCGAGCCGCAGGGCCGAGTCCCACCTTTCAATATATCGGTCTCGCTACGCTGGTGATTGGTCTTGCCGGCATTCTGCTACAGCGTATCTTGTGGGAGGGAAAGCAGCCTCACGTGACTGAAGCAAAAGAGATCATTCCACAGGAATCGGCCTGACAGTATTTGCCCGGACAACATTTTTAATCATCATTACATCTACAATAAAATGAACAGCCGCTTCCGGTATTCATCCGAAAGCGGCTGTTTGCACGTTGCGATGTATTGAAACATCACACTTCCCACCAGGCGAAATAGGCAGTAGAGGCCATCAGTCCACCAACCGAGAGTGATCCGCCGACAGACAGGTTAATGGCCTGACCCGGAGGAACCACATAACGGCCGAATTCATTGGATAGAAAGGGCCCTGCTTGAAGGGGCATAGCCATCAACGAAGTCGCACCTGAAGGCACGGCAGCAGAGAATCGTACTACGGCTACACTGGTATTGCTGCTGGAAAGATTGCTGTTCACCGGCGTAAGTGTACTGGGAGAGGACAGCGTTCCATTTGCGGTCAGACTCATGGAACCGCTGAAGGAAGATAACAGGTTGAGTGAGACTGTAATTCCGCCAGAGATCCGTGATACGTATAGGGTTTTTCCACTCCCCGCTGGATTGGCCAATTGTACGGTGGCGATTACCGTTCCTCCCAGCAATCCCAGTGTTGTGGAGTTGGTGGAACCTGCATTGTACAGATTGCCTGTGTTGCCGGCATCGTTCTCCGGTGGGGCAACAATGCCGGGAGAGGTATATGTGTTGGTATTCGACGTATAGACGGGCTGGCTTAACGGGTTGAATACATTATTGTTTGGCACTGTATACACCACCTTCTACTATGATCAAACTCAGAATTCCCACCAGAACAGATTAATGGCTGCGGTTTGATTCCCCGTACCTACGCTAATGGATAAAGTTTGTCCCGGTGGAACAATAATCGAGCCGTTGAGATCCAGTGAGTACATACCTGCGGTAAGCGGAATACTTGCAATGCTTGTGAAGGTTCCACCCAGAGTACCTGTATTTTGCCTTGTGGTTACTACACTAGCATTGGTATTTCCCAGTAATGTATTGACGGGCACAGGTGTACTGCCAGCGGTCACCGTTCCTCCCGAATAGATGACAAGCGTGGCTGCCGCTGTTGTACCTCCGGTCAGACTGGAGATGCGTAACGTTCTGCCACTACCGGCCGCATTCAAGATCTGTAGAAGAAGGTTCTGGTTGGAAGGAATCGATGAATTGTTGGTTGTTAGGGCAAAAAAACTGCCGGCGGCAGCTGCACCGCTGTCTGGTGAAGCTTCTATTCCAGGTGCCGAGAAAGTGTTGGTCAGTTGAGTAAACAGGGGACCATTCGATTGGTTGAATATATTGTAGTTGGTCATCTCATCCACCTCCCATAGACCAGTTCTTTTAGAGCAACACTCCGGTTAGTTCACATGTCATTGTACTTGCAGTGTATGTGAAAAGAAGAAAAATGGATTGGGGACTGAGCCGTATATCTGGAAATAAAGGCGGTTGCCGTGCCCGTATTTCCAATCCGGGCATACGATGCGTAAGCACATTTTTTAAGGGGAAATCGAGATGAGTCGAACAGCGAAGCGAAGCAAGAAGAGAACGAAGCAACCAACTAAATATGTTAGCCGTCGTCGCTCCCGTCATTCCTGCCGCGCTAAATTGCTGAAACCCCCTTGTTCCCGGATCACTCGTCCCCGGTTCAAGCAGGGTGCTTCCTCACGTACGAAACTCCCTGGTGCTATTCATTGTTTTACAGAGCATACGTATGTCGGAGCCGAGACCAGTAGCAGTATGGATTCACTCCCGGCGCAAGACACCTCATCACTCAGCATGTACACCTATGGCATTGTGAATCGCGGCAAACATCCGGCTCTTGTACAGATCCAGATCAGTCCCAATGCCGTAGACTATGCTGTGGACAGCCAGGAGGTGGTCGCGGGAGGACAGACCAAAGCGCTGGTACCATTGCGATTTTTGCATTACACCCGGCTTGCAATTCGATCCGTTGAACCGGATCAACCGACCCGGCTCGATGTTTACTTTCAGGCACAGCGTATGCCGTAAGGGAGTATGATCATACAGATTTGACCAGGGAGGAGGACGAGACACATGCCTAACTTTACAACATTTAACACGAATCCGGATAATCTGAGAACGTTGATCTTCGGTCAGGATAGTACAGGCACAGCCCAGCCCGTCAGAACCGATACGAGTGGGAATGTGGTTGGTATCATTTTGGACGGAACCATCAGTAACATCTCAGGTCTGACTACCGTTACGATTAACGCCGGAACCATTACGAACATTCTGAACGGAACGATCACGAGTGTACTTGGAGCAACGATTACAGCAGGTACGATTAACAGTGTGCTCGGAGCCACGGTTACCGCGGGTACATTGACGAACTTGCTGAATGGTACAATAACCAGTGTATTGGGAGCAACAATCACGGCGGGAACCATTACGAGTGTGCTGGGTGCAACCGTGACCGCAGGTACATTGACGAACCTGCTTAATGGTACCATCACGAGTGTGCTTGGAGCCACGGTGACTGCAGGAACATTGACGAACTTACTGAATGGTACGATCACAAGTGTACTTGGAGCAACGATCACAGCCGGAACCATCACGAGTGTGCTCGGAGCTACAGTAACGGCGGGGACACTGACGAACTTGCTGAATGGTACAATAACCAGTGTATTGGGAGCAACGATCACTGCTGGAACCATTACCAGCGTGCTTGGAGCGACCATCACAGCGGGTACAATCACAGGTATACTCGGAGCAACAATTACCGCAGGTACGATCACCAGTGTACTTGGAGCCACCATCACCGCAGGAACGCTGACGAACTTATTAAACGGAACGATTACCAGCGTGCTCGGCGCAACGGTAACAGCGGGTACGTTGACGAATTTGCTGAATGGTACGATTACGAGTGTACTTGGAGCAACGATTACAGCCGGAACCCTAACGAACTTATTAAACGGAACGATCACCAGCGTGCTCGGCGCAACGGTGACAGCGGGGACGCTGACAAACCTGCTGAATGGTACGATCACGAGTGTACTTGGAGCAACGATTACAGCCGGAACCCTGACGAACCTGTTAAACGGAACGATCACCAGTGTGCTCGGCGCTACAATTACGGCGGGAACGCTTAGCAGCGTGACGTCCATATCACAGAAGAGTTTTCAGGAAAACCAACTCATTAGCACCCCGACGGCTAACACCTTTACACCGCTTCCAGCAGTGACAACCAGTGTATTTGGTACGTATTCTTTCTTTGTATACAATAGGGGACCGGGTGTAAACCGGGTAGATGCTCGTGTTGAGATCAGTGCAAATGGTTCGAACTGGTACACAGATGTGACGACAGTAACGGGCATTTTGTCCGGGTCAGTGGATGTATTGGTTCCACAGCGTTTTCTCAAATATACACGCCTATCTTACCGCTCCAGCCTAGTTGGTGCACCAAGTACGATTGATGTGTTCTTCAATGGACAAGGCACATAACCCATTCATTTGTCATATAGGTACATGGAGTTCCTTTGGTGGACTTCATGTACTTTTTTTGTATTGGAGGTGGCTACGTTTGCAGAACCGTTTACTTGGAATTCATATGATTGTGCAAAATGAAGAACATCATCTAGCCCGCTGTCTCGACAGCTTGAAGCATATCGACACGGAATGCTTTATCACCGATACGGGCTCATCCGACCGTACGACCGAGATCGCCAGAACATACGGAGCGACGGTGTTGCATGCCCGCTGGGAGGATGATTTTGCCCATGCGCGGAATATCAGTTTGCCTCTGGCTGGCACCGAATGGGTCCTATGTCTGGATGCGGATGAGTACGTCATACAGGGGTTAGAAGAACTACTGAGCTATTTGCCCAAAGTCCATAAAAGCATTTCAAGATTACGCATTACTATAGAGAATCGATACGGTGAAGGGGCAGAGGAGAAGATGATCTCCCAACCGGTAAGACTGTTCCGTGCTAATCAAGGATATCGATATGTGGGACGCATCCATGAGCAGTTGGTTCGTAGCGGCCCGAGCAGGCTGGTCCTGAATGAGGCTGCTGATGGGGATAAGAACGAGAAATATACAGATGAAGAAAACGTATTGATCGAGACTGAACCGCTGGCTCCACTATGTCTCATTCATGATGGGTATCTGGCCTCCACGATTGTGAAGGAACATAAACCAAGACGTAATTTGAAGCTGATTGAGCGTGAACTTCAGGATGATCCTGCACAGCCTTTTCACCTGTACAATCTGGCAGTAACGTATTGCCAACTTGGTCAGATCGAACAGGCAATTGAAGCATTCCATGAATCGTTACGACGGACAGAGCTGCTCGCGCCATATCGCCCTACACTGGTTAGGGATTATGCGAAGACCCTTGTGGGATCGGAGCGCTACGACGAGGCGCATGCACTTCTGTCTGTGGAACGACAGCGTTATCCATCTTACGCGGATCTGCATCTGTTGTACGGTGAGACGTTGGAGCAGCAAGGTTTGGAGGAGCGTGCATATCAATCCTTTGCCCGAGCGACTGAGTGCCTGGAGGTGCCGGATAGTGATGGACAAAGTGATGGTGGTAGCACGTTAGATTCGCCATATGTAACGGAAGCCGGTTCTGATAGTTACAGAGCCTATACCGCGATGGCAAGACTTGCCCAGAAACGTGGATTCCTGAATGAGTCCGCACATCTGTACGGTCTGGCATTGGACAGCATGTTTGCATATGCTCCGGCATGGGTGGGGTTGGCAGATGTACTGCAACAATCGGGAGAAACAGATGAGAACATAGCAGAAACATTGCTCGCCAGATGCAGAGGGATTGAAAAGTCAAATCACGGTAATTCGATTCGGGGTGGAATGTCACATCCATCCTCCGTGAATAATGAGGCTCACCTAGTGCATGTGATTCGTATTCTTGCAGGCTGCGGGGCGTATGAGCAGGCGTTGAAAATGCTGGATACAGATGCGTGTAGTGCTCGTATTCAAGTAGCTGATCGAATACATTGGATGTTATGTGCGAATAGGGTTTCGGAAGCATTGCAACTGGCGGAAGAATACTGGGGCGCAGAGCGTATGGATGAAGTCAACTTGGGGTCTGAACACAGAATGGATTGGGCGCTGGCTTGCTGGGCCAACGGATTACGATTAACGGATACATTCCTTGCAACTACGCATTCACAGGAAAAGACGGTTTGGAAGGTCATGGATCGTCTGCTGGATCAGTTGACCAAAGAGCCGCGAAGCATGGAACCTGCGTCAGAAGAACAGAAGTTTATGGAGTGGGGTCCGCAGGCACAGATGGTGGCGGAGCAGGTTGTACAGCAGGCGATAAAGACTGGACAGCTTACGCTTGCTGAGCAACTGCATGAGCTGCGAGAAATCATGATACGTGAGCATCGGGGAAAGGCAGTAACGGTCCGGCGGGAGTTTGCAAGTCTGCTGTATCGCCACGGATATACCTTGGTAGCCGCGAATATCCTGATTCAGTGCATGACCGAGAGTGAGCTGGATGCCGAAGGGTTATTCTGGCTGGGTGAAACACTGTATGCCAAAGGGTATTATGATCAGGCATTGTCTCTGTTCGAGCAGGCTCTGGAGCGCGAGCCTGATCTGCAACAGGCCAGAGCTGGTGCAGCAGTATGTTACTTGCGGATAGCAATGGAGGTACTTCGACAGGAATTGGTTCGCTCCCCGTCGGCAGGGGCACTCGCGGCACAACATGCTGCACTGGAACAAAGGCTGCGGACGGCCGAAGGTATCTCATGGCGCACGATTTTCCATGCGAAGGAAAGGAGGAATCAACTTGCGAGCGGAACGCATTTCCCTATGCATGATCGTGAAGGATGAAGAAGAGTTACTGCCTCACTGTCTTGCTAGTGTCCAGGGAGCGGTGGACGAGGTAATTGTCGTGGACACCGGTTCATCGGACCGCAGCGCGGAGATTGCACAGCAATATGGAGCGGTGGTTGTGGCATTTGAGTGGTGCGATGATTTTGCCGCAGCACGTAATGCTGGCCTGGAGCGGGCTTCCGGCGACTGGATTCTCTTTCTTGATGCGGACGAGGCGCTCGATAGGGCTGCGCGGGAGCAGATCAGAAGCTGGACGACGGTCAGCGGATGTGACGGATTGTTTTTAAACATTCATAACTATACAGGTACGGGTCAGCAGGGGGTTACCGTGAATCCGGTTTTACGTCTCTTTCGCAATGCCCCGGAGCATCGGTTCGAAGGTCGAATTCATGAGCAGATTGCGGCGGCGATTTGCCGTAGGAACCCAGAGGCTGCTTTTCATGTGACGGACATGATGATCCATCATTACGGATATCAGACGGCGATTGTGGAGCGCAAAGATAAAGTGAACCGCAATGTCCGCCTGCTGCAACAGGCAGTGGAGGAAGAGCCGGATCAGCCGTTCCATCACTATAATCTGGGCGTAGAATATCTGCGTGTGGGGGAAGCGGAGCGGGCATTGGAGACGTTTGGTGTGGCTCGGATGGGGATTGATCCAGCGGTGACCAGTTACGCACATTTGCTGTTCAAATATGAAGTTCGTTGTCTACAGCACCTGAATCGCTGGCAGGAGGCATTAGATCGCATTGATGCTGCGCTTGAACTCTTTCCAGAGTACACGGATCTGATGCATCATCGTGGAGTCTGTGCAGACGCATTGGGGGATGCTGATCGGGCAGAATTATCGCTGCGTGAAGCGGTTCGCATGGGGCCACCTCCACCCATATACCATACGGAAGAAGGCATCGGCACCTATCAGACGTGGTATACGTTAGGCCGATTACTGGAAGGAAAGGCTGATCTTGAAGGCGCGGTGGATGCTTATGTAGAAGCGGTGCGCGCCAAATCCAGTCTGTTACCGCCGCTCTATCGGATATTCCGAATTATGCGAGTCTCCGGACAGGAACATCAGATTCCAGAGCTGGTGACGGAGCGTTTTGCGCTCGGATCGGAAGAGGCTACACACAAAGTATTGGGCATTCTGGAGCAAAGTCGTTGTTATGAAGCGGCTCTGGAATTGTTATCGGGTGTATCTTCACAACCTTCCGGAGAGATGAGGGAGCGTTTGTCCGTGGCTGAAGCGATGCTCCACATCCAGCAGGGAAGATGGAACAAGGCGCGTCTGAAGCTGGAACCCGTGAAGCGGAAAAAAGGGCTGCTCGCACTGATATCTACCCGATGGCTTGAGCGTTTGGAATGGATCGAGGGGAAGGAAGTCAGCGGAGATGATCCATTGACGTTGTGGTTGAAGCGTAGTTCTCAGGAAGGTGCAGCAGTAACTAATGATGAGGAATCTACTGTGCAGACGGGGAGAACGGTTGGTCTGAGAGTGGCAAAGAAGAAGGATATGAACTCCAGCATGGACGTAACGGTTGCGGGAACAGAGTATGACGGCTGGCAGGCGCTCGGACTGATGATGGAAGGATGTGTACAGTCGGGGAGATGGAAAGAGCTGCATAATCTGATTCAGATGTGTCGGCAGCAATTGGCGGGAGATGATTTATCTGTTGGGGAGAACGTTCGAGTGGAAGAGGAAGAGAACTTGAATGAGAATGGAATGGAGTCGTTCCCTGGGACTTCGGATACCCTCGCGGGAACCAGTTGGCTGGTGAAGGGATTGGTTAGTGCTGCGGATCATCATCTGGAGATATTCGCCCAACGTACGAATGGACAGCGACACCGTTGTTGGCCAATTGTTCAGCATATTCGGCTTGAATTGCCAGGGGCGGATGGGTTCGAGAGTTGAGCGATATTAAGTAGTTGCGGGGGTAAAGTTAATGCAGGTGGGCATTGGATGGGGCTGAATTCCGTTGGTGAGGTGGTGATGAATGTGGACACAGGGATTAGCTTGTGCATGATCGTAAAGGATGAAGCCGGACCACTCCAGCGGTGTCTGAACGCAGTCAGGGATGTTGTAGATGAGATCATCGTCGTGGATACTGGATCGGTAGACGATACAATTGAAATTGCCCGCCGCCATGGTGCCATTGTAATTCGCACAGAATGGAACGGAGACTTCAGTGAAGCCCGTAATCTGTCGCTGGCTGCTGCTACGAAACCGTGGATTCTGGTGCTTGATGCAGATGAAGTATGGATACAGACCTCGCAGATGAAGGCAGAACTCATGCAGTTGTTAGCCGCGAGCAGAGATGATGTATGGGGGTACTGGATACAGGTCACGAGTCTGTTGGGTGTATCCGGTGAAGAGCGTGTGACAGATGCGGTGTGTCGTTTGTTCCGAAATGATCCCCGAATTGCCTTTCAGGGCAGAATTCATGAAGAAATAGCTTCTTCCATCGTGGCACTGGCTCCGCAAGGTGTGCTTCATTCTGGCCTCGAGGTCATTCATTACGGATACCTGGAGCAGGTGATTACTACCAAAAATAAAGGTGCACGAAATATGCAGTTGATTCGTTCCGCGTTAAATCAGGAGGGCGACCAACCGGAGTTGTTATATGCTCTGGCTGCCGAATGGTTTCAGCAAGCGAAGTATGATGAAGCACTCCGATTGTTGCACCCATTATTGGCACAGCTTACACCTGAGTGCGGATATCACTCGGATCTGGTGCTGAAAACGGCTTACGCTTGGCGAGAGAGTGGTAGCCCGGAGAGGGCGCTTGCTGTGGTGGAAGCATGGGCGCCCGTGTATGAGGATTTTCCGGATTTGTTGGAGCTTGGTGCTGTACTTGAACTGGATCAAGGGAGAGAGGATGTAGCCTTGGACTGGTTAAAACAGGCTAGATCCGCTGCTTCCACGGCCAACCGATATACGTCAGTCTCTGGTGCTGGAACCTATCGCAGCCTAACACTGGAAGGCATGGCATATGACCGAGCTGGCCGCTGGGCAGAGGCAGAAGCCGCATACACGGCGGCGCTGGGCATGCAACCCGGCAGCGTGGCTGCATGGCAGCGGCTGTTGTTGCTGGCCGCAGCCACAGGGAGGCCGCATGCCATCGCCAGCGCAGCCGCCCGGGGAAGCTTGCCGCCTGCGGCATGGCAAGTGCTGATCGCGGCCGCGCTGGCTGCGCATCGGCCGGAGTGGCTGCTGCGCCATGCGGCAGCACTTGCTACCCCGCTGCGGGCACAGCCGCTGGCCGCCGGGCTTGCACTGGCCCAGCTGGGCGAGGACGCCGCGGCATGGGCGGCATTGCAGCCCTGGGCGGCGCATGCGCAGCACGGGCCTGAGGCGGCGCTTGCGCTGTGGGCGCTGGGCCGCAAGCAGCCCGGCGGGCGCAACGCCCGAGCGGCGGCTCGCCCGGCGGCTGCGCTGCCCGCAGCGGCCCACGCCGCTGAGGCGTTGCTGCAGCGCGGCGCAACGCCCGGCAGCAACGCTTCGGCGCGCGGCTGCGGCAGCCCGTCCGGCGGCTCGCCTGCCTGCGGCCCGCCTGCTCCTGGCGGCGTGCTCGCCGCTGCGCAAGCGCTCGCCAGCGTTGGCGCCTGGGCCGCATGGCTGCGCCTGCTGCAGGCCCTGCTGCCTCGCGGTGCGCTGGCGTTGCTTGCAGCGCTTCCGCCTGCGGCACGCTGCGGGCTGCTGCGCGCACCCGCGAGCGTCCGCGAAGGGCTGCTGGCGCTATGCGGCACGCCTGACGGCGCGCAGCAGCCCCACGCGGACGAAGTGCCCGCCCCCGAGCGCACCGCCCCCGAGCGCACCGCTCACGCGCTCCTCGCGGGCACGCTCGCGCTGCTCGCCGGGCGGCAGAACCTGGCGCGTGAATGGGCTGGATCGGCCCAACTCACTGCCCGGCAACCTGCCGCCACAGGTCGCCCGGCGACAGTGATCCCGCCGGGCTTGCAAACCTTGCTGCGCCTGACAACACCCGGCGCAGCCTCTGCCAAAGAGTACACCAACCAGTGCAACATGCTACTGGTACACCTGTAATCTGTCTTTCATCTTTAGTTCCCCAATCCCTATATATCCCCCACATATTCCCGTAATAGGACCTCCATTGAAAGTACAAAAGCAACGGAGCTGCCGGTAATCGGATTATTTCCCGAACCGTGCATGGTTCCGTTGCCCATGGGTCGATCCCTCAAGTCCTCAATTATCCATTCTGCATTTAACCCAACGCAACTCCACCAGTCTCAACCTTTGCATATCACTGCGCGAAAACAGCGGATTGGCGTGCCGTACATGTCTGACCAGATAGCATCGTCCGGCTCCTCCACATTCAGCTTATCTTCAATGGTTAGTCCGGTGACCGCCATGATCGTCTCCAGTAGATCAGGCCGCATCTCGGGCACATCGAAGGTAGCGATCAACTGTCCGTTTGGCTTCAGCACCCGGGCGAATTCACGAAATGCACGCAGCATTGTGCCTGTATCCAGATGCTCCAGTACAGAAATACAGAACACCCGATCAAACTTACCCGATTCATACGGAAGCTGGGCCAGATTAGCCTTTGAACGGTGCAATCGGACGAGAGTTGATTCCGGCAGATCCTGAGCGGCTTGCTCGCCAAAATCAGCAGCAATATCCAGCCGGATTGCCTCTTCAGACAAAATACGTTCATCCCAATCGCAGGCGTGAACCTCGCGGCAGTGTTCGGCAAGCCAGAATTTGAACGGATGGGAGATGCCGCAGGCTGCATCAAGGACCACATCGTCCGGACGTGCAAACCGCCGGGCCCATTCATATTCATAGGGACGGCTCCACCATGCCGGATGCAAGGGGAAGACCAGTGTGTCCGTTTTAGGGTCACTTTGCCGAATGTATCTTGATTCCATGAATTCCGTTGCCTTGGGCGTATCCATCATCCGCGAATTCCCTCCTTCAATCCTGTCTCTGCCAAAAAAGATTCCAACACCGTGCTCCACCGGCTCCGCCACCTGGTTAGATCATAGGACAGTGCAGTCTCGCGCGCATAGATTCCCAGTCGTTCTCGCTCTGCCCGATCCTGTACGAGACGAACCAGTGCGGCGGTGAGTTCCTGCTCACCAGGAGGTACCAGCAGCCCATTAAACCCGTCCTGAATCAGATCATTCAATCCGCCAACATTGGAGGCGATTACTGGAAGTCCACAGCTCATCGCTTCCAGACAGGCATAGGAGGTGCCCTCTGAGAAAACGGTTGGAATTACGGCGATATCTGCCTGATGGTAGGCCACCCGAATATCCCGGAAATCATACGTGCGCTGGTTAATTCTCGCTGCATGTGGGTGAGTACGATGCCAATAACGGAAGGCTCTCCCGACCGTACTGCCTTCGACCAGTTCCCCGGCAAATTCAATCTCCAGATCTGGAAAAGCACCCAATAGCTTATCTGCTGCCAGCATCATCGGAATAATGCCGCGTTCCATGCTGATGCGGCGCGGATATATAATGCGAATTGGGCGGGGAGGGGTCAAACTTACATCCACAGCTTTCTTTTCAACCTGTCCCCGAATTGGACCATTAACCTGGTAGTCAGCATCTGCTTCTATTAGAATATCGTTAGCCCTACCTCTGTTCGTTCCATCACCACCCGCTCCACCCTTGCTCTCTACAGCTTGCACCCCTGATATAACTGCATCAGCCTTCTCCTCATGACTCGCCAGATCGGTCTTCCATGCAGCAAGCCATTCGTCTTCCTGTTCCTGCTCTAAGGTCCGCGTTGGCGGGGCTGGTGTGAAATAGGACGTATCCACTGCATTGGGAATGAGGACAACCTGCCTTGGATCGGTATAGGTACAAGCGGCTCGGCAAAAGGTCTGGAAATGGGAATCCACAGACACGATGCGCACAAGTCCATCCAGAGCCAGCTGAATGTGTTCTGCTACTTGTTGTTTGGTATCCAATGGCAGACCGGGACGATCCCAGTTAATGCCGTGACAGATGCCAAGACTGCCTGGTTTGTAGGTGATGGGTTGCCACAGACAGCTCGCATAGATCACAGGTCCGCGTGCCGCGGCGGCCATCCGGTCAAAGGCTTCGGGCACATCATTCATGTCATATGCATAGCCAAATACATCAATCTGCTCCGTACGCGTCTGAAACGCCTCAAAATAAGAGAGCTGATGAACCTCGGGAATGTGCCCGAGCCCACGGATGACACTGCACAGATCCAAAATGTAGCGCTCCAGTCCACCGCCAAATACCCGGCCAAATTCCCGATTGTACCCATCGGTGAAGCTATGTGTCAGAATACTCACCACGCCCATTTCACTGTCCCTCCTTCCAGGGAAGCAGCCGAGGTTCCGGATCGAGGATCGACTCGTAGTGTGCAAGATTTCCCCACTCACCGCTCGGATCAATACGTTTGTAGCGCAAGTATTTACGAACCCGATCTTCCAGGCTGCCGGCCCAACCGAGGTGCTGAACCTTCAGCTCCGTGCTGATCCCAGGCAATACAGTGCAGGACAAGGGAAGGCGGGGAACATGATGATTCTGCTGTGGATAAAAATAAGGATATCCAGGCATATACCGTACAAGTGAAGCGGTGTGCCGTTTATGCAGACACCAGAGATCATCTTCCCGGTAGTGGGTCCGGCCACCCCACATATCGTAGAAACGAAATGCAAACCAGTCCGCATACTCCTGATTAATCAGAGTGCGTATGGCTTTCTTGGCCTCTGTGCTGTATAGCTCATCCGCATCAACCGAGAGCAACCAGTCGGGACGTGTTCCCGCAGCCGCTTGCCATAAGGTATTGCGAAGCCGCCATTCCTCGGCGAACAGCGGTTTCTCCAACACTTCCAGCCGGACCACCTTCGGATAGGCTTTGCATATGTCCGGGGTTCCGTCTGTGCTTGCATCGTCCACAATCACGATCTCATCCACGAACTCACTCAGATCATGCAGTACCTCTTCAAGGTATCGGCCACGTTCATTGCGAACCTGGAGCATGGCGGTCAGTTTGTTGCCTTTGCTTTTGCGAACCCGACGAATGGAGAATGGCTCTTCGAAAACATTTGTTTCCTCTTGTGATACAGCAGCATCCTGTTCTCCCTGACCTTGTACGTCGCCCCAGTGATGAATTTGGCTTCGAGTGCTCGGCGTTGGTTGTGCATGATCCGACGTTTGATCGCCATTTCCCAATGCGTCTGTATGTGTCCGATCGACTGTTTCCGTTGGCGTATAAGTGGTTTCGGTTCGGATATCCCTGTGCACCATCGGCCCATTCACCTGTTGTCTACGCTTCTTCGGGTCCAGCATCATGGCACCTCCCCAAGCAATTGCTGTACAGCATGATCCAACAGCTCCAGTTCGACAATCCGGGCGAGCGCATCTTCATCCTCCAGTGCCGTTTCGAGAAAATGTCGGACTGCCCCGTGTCGCTCTCCTCTTAGAGCCAGCGCACTTCCGGATAATTGCTGATAATCCCGGCGACTGGCATCATCCTGAATATCGACTGCATGCACCAGAGCAAGTGCCTCTTCCACACGTCCAGTCTCCTGATAGATGCGGAATTTCCAATGTCTCGCCGTTTCTCCGCCAAGTTCGTCCAGGATACGCAAGGCGTTTCCGTAATCATCGTTAATACGTAGCAATTCCGCTCGTACAAGTTGATCTTCTCCCGCTTCAAGCCAGCGGCAGAGCTGTTCATAATGATGTCGTTCTTGTTCGTCGCGCGCACTGATACCGTACACCAGCAGGGCGTCCTCCAATTTCCCGGCCCGGGCATGGATGGCAGACAGGAAGCGATAGTGGGAGACTACGCAATCGCTGCGACCATTCATGACCGCATGAGTGAAGGCTTCTTGCAGTGAATGGATAGCCCTAGGATCTTCAAGCAAGTACTCATAGGCTGCCAGCAAAAAGGATATCGTCTCATGGGCGCCTGCTTTGGCTCGGAGCTGGCGGTAGAAGTCAGCACGTACACTGCATTGAAGCAGGGTGACGCTATCCAGCGTTCCTGACAGGATCTGCCGCAGCGCATGCAGGAAGAACAGTTCGTAGTCACGGAGAGGGACTTCTAGGTCATCCTTTTGCATCGTACCCGCAGGTGTAGGATCTTCGCCGCCTAGCCAGACAGCGCGTACACCTTGGAAAAGCAGCTTCATATATCGTGTTTCGGAGGAGGTACCCACCAGATCGGCGATGCCAACCAGTTTGGAAATACTGCTTTCCCATAGCGGAGAAGTTGCTTCATCCCCAGCAGGCTCAGGGAGCAGAACAATACATAGCTCAGGCTCCAGCGAAGCTGTAGCCATAAGCCAGTACGGATGGGTAACGACCGCAACGGTTCGTGGTTCCAGTAATAGCTGCTCGGCTTCAGGAAGGGAGATCACGGTGATGACCGAAGGTACATCCGCTGTTTGCGTCAGGCTGCTGACATAGTAGACATCTCCCTCGATCGACAGCAGCGCAGCAATATCGGGATAGGGAAAGGATGACCAGCCTCCTTTGCGGGGGAAGAGAACATACCGGACAGGGGGCTGTGCCGTAGTAACCTCATCCGGGCCGACTTCGAGGGCTGAATCAGGTAACGGCGCAGAATTTTCCATAAATTGTTCACCTCACCTTGACTGAATTATGGTGCGTCATTCTCTCTGCATGTGCTTCATGCTTTCACTTCATATGTAAAGCCCTCACGGCACTTCGCATGTTATGCCTGAGACTAACATATGGGCATTCCGTCCCAAACATGAGTATCTTCCATGAATACATGAAGTTGGCAAGCTGTGGTAATAGGCTGATTTTTATCTTTTGTGTGACCAGGATCACTTTTTTTTGCTCTAAACACGTAGATTGTGATAATTCTCACATGTATAAAATAGGTAATCTGGCACAATACGTTCATCAACGTATTTGGTGGACAGACAGCGAAGGTGCAGCTTCAATGCCAGATACGCATACTGCGAAGTGAACAGAAAGAAGGGGTAACGGTATGGATCCGATTATGTTATCGCGTATCCAATATGCACTTACAACGATTTTCCATTTCTTTTTTGTGCCGCTATCCATCGGTCTTGTGCTGTTGGTTGCGATTATGGAGACGTTGTACGTTGTTAAGGGTAAGGAGATCTACAAAACGATGGCCAAGTTCTGGGGCAAACTGTTCCTGATTAACTTTGCCGTCGGGGTAGTCACAGGTATTCTGCAAGAGTTTCAGTTCGGTATGAACTGGTCAGAGTACTCCCGATTTGTCGGGGATGTGTTCGGTGCGCCACTGGCTATTGAAGCCCTATTGGCGTTTTTTATGGAGTCTACATTTATTGGATTGTGGATATTTGGGTGGGATCGTTTGTCCAAAAAAGTGCATCTGGCCTGTATCTGGCTGGTGTTCGTTGGCACATTCCTGTCCGCGCTGTGGATTCTGGCGGCCAATTCATTTATGCAGCATCCTGTCGGGTTTGAGATTAACAACGGCCGAGCCGAGATGAATGATTTCTTTGCACTCATCACGAATGGTCAGCTTCTCGTTGAGTTCCCACATACAATCTTTGGGGCATTGATGACAGGGGCATTCGTCGTAACGGGTATTAGTGCCTACAAATTGATGAAAAAGCAGGATGTGGAGATCTTCCGCAAATCGTTTAATATTGCGATCATTATCGCTCTGGTTTCTTCATTCGGCGTTGCTTTCTCCGGTCACTTCCAGGCGCAATATCTGGTGGAGACACAGCCGATGAAGATGGCAGCCAGTGAGGGCACATGGACGACGACAGAAGATCCGGCACCATGGACGGTGGTCGCTTTTATTGATCCGGATAAACAGGAGAATACGGGCGAGATCAAAATCCCCGGATTGCTCAGTTATCTGTCCTACAGTAAGTTCTCCGGTAGTGTCAAAGGCATGAAGGAGCTTCAAGCTGAGTATGAACAGACGTACGGACCAGGGGACTATATCCCTCCAGTACGTACAACGTTCTGGAGTTTCCGCATCATGATTGCAGCGGGTGGTTTGATGATTGCACTGGCGCTATACGGTACGTTTCTGGCCATGCGCAAGAAGCTGGAGGTCGCTGGGAAGTGGTTTATGCGTCTGATGGTGTTTGCCATCTCCCTGCCGTTTATCGCCAATACATCAGGTTGGATTATGACCGAGGTCGGAAGGCAGCCATGGACAGTATTTGGCTATATGACAACTGAAGCCGGGGTCTCACCGAATGTATCCGCAGGAATGATCTTGTTCTCGACCATTGCTTTTACCGCTGCGTATACGGTTCTCGGAATCGTGATGGTATACCTGTTCGTACGTGAGATCAAAGCCGGACCGTTTGCGGTCGAGAAGCCGGAAGATCACGATGAATCGGCCGACCCGTTCGGCGTGGATGGAGGTTATTCCGTTGTCACTAAGTGAGTTGTGGTTTTTGCTGATTGCCGTATTGTTTGTCGGTTTCTTCTTTTTGGAAGGTTTTGATTTTGGTGTAGGGATGTCTACAGGCATTATCGCCAAAACAGATCGTGAACGTCGGACCCTGATCAACTCGATCGGTCCGTTCTGGGATGGGAACGAAGTATGGCTGATTACAGCAGGGGGCGCGATGTTTGCTGCCTTCCCGCACTGGTATGCCACGTTGTTCAGTGGTTTTTACCTGCCACTTGTGGTCGTGTTACTCGCCTTAATTGGTCGCGGAGTTGCTTTCGAATTCCGCAGTAAAATGAAACAACAACGTTGGCGCAAAACCTGGGACATCATCATTGTTGTTTCCAGTGCGCTGTTACCTTTCCTGTTCGGGGTGGTCTTTGCCACGTTGATGAAGGGTCTGCCCATTGATGGGGAGATGCAGTTGCGCGCAGGATTCTTCGATATCGTTAATCCGTACACCGTCATTGGTGGCTTAAGCGTAACGTTGCTGTGTCTGGTTCATGGCTTGCTGTTTGCATCACTACGAACAGTTGGCGAACTCCGAGAGCGTGCCTTGAATACAGCGCAAAAATTGATGTTGCCGCTGACTGCACTGCTCGCTGTTTACGCGTTAATGACGTATATGATGACCGATGTGTTCGCCGTACGCGGCTGGGCCCTCTGGATTATGGTCGTACTTGGAGCAGTCTCGCTTGCACTTGCGGCATACTTTGTTCGTCAGAAGCGTGAAGGCTGGGCTTTTGGTATGACAGGAGCAGTGATTGCGATTGCCTTTGCCTCGGTATTTATCGGACTATTCCCAAGAGTGATGGTGAGCTCCTTTGGAGCGGCATATGACCTGACCGTATACAACGCCGCATCCGGCGCTTATTCATTGAAAGTAATGACCATTGTAGCTTGCACACTGTTACCGTTTGTTCTCGGTTATCAGATCTGGAGTTATTATATCTTCCGCAAACGTCTGAACGAGCAGCACCACCTGGAGTACTGATATGGGACGGGGGCTGATGAAGCTGCCGGGCATCCGGCCGGTACTTGCGCTGGCCTCAGCGCTGGTGATGCTGCAGGCGATGACGATCATTATGCAAGCCAAATGGCTGGCACAGGCCATCACGGCATTGTTTGAAGGTTCATCCGTAACGGAGCAGTATCCTGTACTGCTGCTGTTCCTGGCCGCTTTTGCCGCCCGCTACGCCCTATCCTTCTGGTTACAACTCGTGACTTCACGATATGCGGAGAAGACAGGAACCGATCTGCGCAGACAGATGGTGGAGCAGTGGTTCAGGCTTGGGCCGCGTTATGCCAAGACAGAGGGCACAGGCCATCTGGTCACACTGGCACGTGAGGGAACAGCTCAATACAAGACGTATCTGGAACTATTCATTCCTCGCATGCTGGGCATGGGGTTCACCCCCATCGTCATTTTGCTGTATGTGTTCAAGCTGGATCTGATGTCCGGGGTTATTCTGATGCTGACACTCCCGATCCTGATCGTGTTCATGATTCTGATTGGTCTTGCTGCGCAGCGGAAGATAGACGGACAATTCCGATCCTACAAAGCACTCGCTAACCATTTTGTCGATACCTTGCGTGGGTTGGAGACGCTGAAAACATTGGGACAGAGCAAAACACACGAAGGGTCCATTCTGCGGGTCAGTCAGCGGTATCGGAAGGCGACGATGTCTACTCTGCGCATGGCCTTTCTTTCTTCGTTTGCACTCGATTTCTTCACGATGCTGTCCGTTGCTTCCGTGGCGGTTGGTCTGGGATTACGTCTGACGGAGGGACATATGCTGCTCGGACCTGCGCTGACGGTACTGATTCTGGCACCCGAATATTTCCTGCCTGTACGTATGCTCGGCGCTGATTATCATGCCACATTGGATGGTAAGGAAGCGGGAGTAGCCATTAATCAGGTGATTGAACGGGGGAAAGCCGCTGAACAGAAACAAAAAGAAGCCTATGCAAATGTTGTTGCACATCCGGTTACGGCAGAGGGTGAAGCTGGATCTACATCATCATTATCTTCGGGTAAAAGGAAAGCTGCTACTTCGTCTATACGTGTCGTATTGAACGATAAAACGGCTTTGGGGCATCTTGCTCCTGATCCTGCTTCTGTTTCTGTTTCTACTACTCCTGAGCTTGCTTCTTCCTCTTCCTCGGTGACCTCATGGAATGAGAATAGTAGATTGGCACTAACGGATGTACAGGTACGGCATGATGATGAAGGTCCTTCTTCGCTAAAGGATGTTACATTTCAGATTACAGGTCTCGGCAAAATCGGTATTATTGGCGCCAGCGGAGCAGGCAAGTCCACGTTAATAGATGTATTGGCTGGTTTCCAGTTGCCTACATCGGGTCAAGTACTGGCTAATGGACAGCCGATTACACCGGATATGCTCGAATCCTGGCGAAGACAGACGGCAGCTATCCCGCAGCATCCGTATATCTTCAGTGGAAGCCTGGCCGATAACGTTCGTTTCTACATGCCGGAGGCATCGGATGCGGAAGTGGCGAAGGCTATTAGCGCAGCTGGATTAACCAAGCTTCTGACCTCGTTATCCGGTGGGCTTCATGAGCCAATTGGGGCTGGCGGCAGACAGCTCAGTGGTGGGCAGGAGCAACGGGTGGCGCTGGCAAGGGCCTTGCTTAGTCAACGGAACATCCTTCTGCTCGATGAACCGACAGCTCATCTGGATGTAGAGACAGAGTATGAACTGAAACAGACAATGCTGCCGCTGTTTGAAGGAAAACTTGTATTTTTGGCTACCCATCGTCTGCACTGGATGCCGCATATGGATCGAATTATTGTCATGGATGGCGGCACAGTGGCAGAGACGGGAACACATCAGGAATTACTGGCACGACAAGGCGTATATTATCAGATGATTCAGGCCCAGATGGAGGCGATATAAAATGAAGTCCGGATATGAGCATATGGAGACCGTCCGTAACGGAAAAGAAAAAAATAGCTGGATTGCTCCGTATGTGGCACAGTACCGCTGGAGATTCATTGCAGTCATTGCGCTGGGTACATGCGCTGCCTTGTGTGCGGTACTGCTGCTGTTCACCTCCGGATTTCTGATCTCCAAGTCTGCGCTGCGTCCTGAAAATATTTTGATGGTGTATGTACCTATTGTAGGTGTACGTGCATTTGGGATATTCCGCGCTGTCTTTCGATATATCGAGCGTTTGGCAGGACATGATGCTGTACTGCGGGTATTGGCTGATCAACGGGTGAAGCTATATCGCATTCTGGAGCCGCAGGCCCTGTTCCTGCGCTCTCGCATGCAGACCGGAGATGTGCTTGGCGCACTCGCCGATGATGTGGAGCGGTTGCAGGATATTTATCTGCGTACCGTTTTTCCCGCCGTTACTGCGCTCGTGATGTACGGTGCGGCTGTGATTGCCTTTGGTAGTGTTGATCTGGGATTTGCGCTGTGGATGGGCTTGTATATGTTATTTCTCGTTGCCGTGCTACCTGCGATCTCCCTGAAAGTGACGTGGAAATGGCGTGTACGGCTGAAAAAGGAAAACAGCACGTTGTACACCCGACTGACCGACGGTGTGCTTGGGCTGGCAGATTGGCTTGCAAGTGGACGAGCGGCGGAATTTGTTCAGCAGCAGGAAGAGGCAGAAGAACAGGTCGACGCGGTTCGTCGCAAGTTGCGGCGCTGGACACGCTGGCGTGATCTGATGGCTCAGTGTGTCATTGGCCTGTTGGTGGTATCGGTTACGTTATGGGCCGGAAATGCCGCTTCTATCGGACAATTGCCTGCTGTGATGATTGCTGCTTTTGTGCTGGTGTTATTTCCCCTCACGGAAACGCTCCTGCCAGTAGGAGATGCTGTGGAGCATCTTCCACAGTATCGGGAATCGCTGGACCGCTTGAAACAGCTGGAAGGGAAAGAGCATCTTCCGGTGCAGCATGGAGCGGATGATGTTGACGGAACGGGCGAATCAATCTCTGTAGTAAAAAGCGGAAAAACAATGGCGGGGCAACCATCTGAGTCCGTGCCATCTGCGAATGATATCCCGGACAGACGAATTCGTCTTCGCATTCCGCCCAAACTAAGAGCAGACATCGAGATCAATCGCGTAAGTTACCGTTATGCAGCGGATGATTCTTACGCCGTACAGGACGTATCCCTTCAACTGCCTCAAGGCAAACGTCTGGCCATCCTTGGACGAAGCGGCGGGGGCAAATCGACTTTGTTGAAACTAATTCAGGGGGCATTGCTCCCGTCTGCGGGGAAAGTTCTAGTCAATAATATGCCTGTGCAGACCCTGGGTGAAAGTGTACCTGATGTCATCGCGGTGCTGAATCAGAGTCCACACCTGTTCGATACCACGGTAGCGAATAATTTACGGATTGGACGTCCGCAAGCAACGGATGAGGAGATTCGTCAGGTGGCCGTGCAAGTAGGTTTATCAGGTCTGATCGAATCTTTACCGCAAGGATATGATACGCCAATGCTGGAGACGGGCCTTCGTTTCTCCGGTGGGGAAAGGCAGCGGATCGCTCTGGCCCGGGTACTGCTCCGGGAGACACCTGTTGTGATATTCGATGAACCGACGGTAGGACTTGATCCGGTTACGGAACGAGAACTGATGCGGACCATTCTGGATAGCTTGCAAGGCAAAACGATGATCTGGGTGACCCATCACCTGATTGGTGCGGAACAGATGGACGAACTTATTTTTATGGAAAATGGAAAGATTGCCATGCAGGGTTCTCACGAACAATTGCTGGCTGGGGAAGAGCGATACCGCCGTCTCATTGAACTCGATCGGCCGGGGTGGACAGGTCGACAGCAACAGGCACAACCGTTGCCACCCGTAGCTTCGAGATAAGTGGGAGACTGTGAGCGTCTGAGGTTGAAGACATGTCGATACTGCATACCAGTCCAGATGGTTGAACCGAGCTGTTATACACATGAAGGTGCATCTTAGCAAATGCCACCGAATGAGTAGCGAGTGAGCGCCGAACCATATAAACATAAAAAAGACGAGCCAAGAAACCTTGGACTCGTCTTTTTTACATTCCGATATGACCGCTTTTGTTGCGGATACTTACATCTCTACCAGCATCAATATAATGGAAGACAGACACAGGCAGGTACTAACCAGATAGAGGACAGCAACAACCTGTTTGTGATTCAATCCGGCACGCAGCAGTCGATAGTGCGCTTGACTTGCATCGGCCTGATAGATCGCTTTACCTTGAATGAAACGTTTGATAACGACAAAGATGTTATCGAAGATCGGTACACCCAGCGCCAAAATAGGAATGAAGATGGACAACATGGTTGCTTGTTTGAATGCACCATCCAGAGCGATAACCGCCAAAATGAAGCCAAGGAACGTAGCACCTGCATCACCCATGAACACTTTGGCAGGAGCTTTGTTGTACTTCAGATAACCAATCGTCACACCGACCAGAATGATCGACATGAGTGCGGAATCCGTTTGACCTTTGGCAAGAGCCACGATGAACAAGGTGATCGCCGAGATGGCCGATAATCCGCCAGCCAGTCCGTCCATGCCGTCCGAGAAATTGATGACTGTTGTCACCCCGAAGATCCAGAGGATCGTGAGAATGAATTGCAGCCAGATCGGAAGCATGACATATTCTGCGTTAAAGGGATTCACGAATCCGGTGAACGCAATGCCAGAAGCAAATACGAGCACTGCCGCAGAAACCTGTACGAGCATTTTGGGTAGGGCAGGAAAATCTTTGCCTTTCGTTTTGTACCAGTCGTCGACGGTACCAATCGTTAGCAGAAGCATACCACCAGCGACCAGGGCCGCCGTTTCCCATGTGATTTCTTTGGTCAGAGCAATGTATGTCAGGAAAAATCCAGTAAATATCGCGTAACTCGCCGTGAGCGGGATCGGTTGCCTGTGCAGCTTACGCTCCACATCTTCCCGAGGCTTGTCCACAAAATCGAGCCGGTGAGCCAATCGACCAAGCGGCGGAATAAGCAGAACCACGACAGCAAAAGACACTATAAAAGCCAGTATGTATACCATAAACTCGCTTGTTTCACTCCCATCTACCAATTTCCCCTTATTATACGAGTTAAACAGGAAATCTGTCGATGTCATTATTGTAACCAGACGTACGCAAAGGTGAGCAAAAGTTCAGGTTTGATCACATTTGAGGAAGATAGGAGCCGAAATAATGTTTTACGGCTTCTGCATGATATCCATCATCACCTTGCCAATTTGCCGCAAAGATGAAATCGCTGGAACCACCTTTGCGTTTTCTCGGGTTATCCCCAGGAACCAGTACGCCGGCTGCCGCCCAGATTTCCAGCAGGGCATCCCGCTCCTGTTTGCTAGAAGGGAAGAGATCCTTCCACTTCTTCTCCAGTGAACGAGCACTGTCTTTGGGGTCCTCAGTCTGAGCTGCTTCAAGAAGGTTGACCAGGATGGCTTGGTCTTCAGGCGTTACTTCATAGTTTGCATCGTTGTCCTGAAGCAGTAATTCCAGATCCATCAGGCAGTAGAGCAACCAACCATGGCGCACCCCGCCCCATTTGATCCGTTCAAAATTCAAGACGTTCAAGTCGACATTGGAATAATCCTTGTCTGACTGTAAGCGCAGGAAATTACAATCCCCACAGGCACTCGTATTAGGGTGAAGGGCAGGGCGTTCCGCATAGGTATGCAAAGGCATGTCCGATGTTAAAGCCCAGCTGGATAATGCGCTACGCAGATAGACTTTTTTGGTGGACAGACTATGTAAAAAGGCCGAAATCACCCGTTCTTTAAACGAGTCATCCTGATGCATGTCGTACAGACGCTGGACAATCTCGTCATGTGTGATCGTGAGTGGGTCGAACATGACGCCGTTGCTTTTGGCATATTCAAATTCCTCCCCGGAGAAGGGTAGAGAGGTTGTTTTCCAGCCCCCACCTCCCCAGAAGGTGCTTAGCAGTATCTTTGCCGCTTTTTTGTCCATATGGTTAGCCTCCTTATATGGGAATTGCGATTATGATGATGTGGTTCTTGGATCTCAAACCTGCTTACTTTAGTGTGCGTATTCCTCGGTTGTATTCAGAATCATCTCGACGAGACCTGGGAAACGAGCGTTTAGTTCTTCCTTTCGTATGGAATAAAAGTGCTGTTTACCTTCAATGCGCGGCTGGATCACGCCAGCTTCACGTAAAATTTTGATGTGATGGGACAACGTGGATTTGGAAATATGGTCTACTTCGAAGGCGGAACAGTTTTTCTCGCCAGAGCTGGCCAGACAGTGTGCAATTTTCATGCGAATCGGATCACCCAATGCATTGCAGACCGTGGTCAGCTTCAATTCCGAAGCCATAGGTATCGTTGGAGTTCTCATATGTATGACGTTAGCATATTCAGCTTCCTCTTTCAATGTTTGAAAAATTTCGAACTATACCTTGCAGGTAGTAGGGGATGTATGTTACATTTCTTTTCAGTTAGTTCGAAAATATTAGAACTGAAAGATTGGAAAATGGCTTTTTATTCTAGGAGGAATATAAATGAGTACTACAAATACCACTACACTGTTGAACAACTATTTCCGTTTATTTGATGCTTCACGTACAGATGAGCGCGCCATGCAGGATTTATTGTCCCTGTTTACACCGGACGCAGAGATTGTGCTTAACGGCACCAGTCGAACAGGGTTCGATGGTTTTATGAAGGCTTTCTACGAGTACAATAAGGATGTAAAACACATGTGGGACGCGTGGGTGCAACAGCCTGACGGCAGCTACCAAACTAACTGGGCGGTATGCGGACAAGCGGCAGACGGAACGGTATATGCCAAAGCAGGCATTGATATCGCACGTGTAAATGATGCGGGGCAGATTGTGTATCTGGAGAATGTACAGGCCGACCAGAATGCGTTCAGCAAGTATAATCAGTAATAGCGCAGTGTAATTTAGAAATTCAGTTGGTTAGAAAATGTAGCTCCTCAGTCTTTCAAGCTGTGGGGCTTTTTTTCGGTGGCTTGTTTAGCTGATTTGAAAGATGCTTATGAGGACAAGGGCTTCATCACTCTGATAACAGAGTTTCTACAGGAGAATTGGTACACAAAAACTGTACATGAAGATTTGTACATAAAAATCTGTTCATGAAAAAGACCCTCCCACATGTTTTAAACATGGCGGACGGTCCTCATGAACGTGCATAAGACGTAGTCGCTAGATCCTTAAATTATTCTGAGCTGGACGTAGCTTAGGAGATGGTGATTCGCTCATGGTAACCACGCTCTGTAAATTCTAACGAACCTGAGACACTCTATTGGACGGAAATCGGCATAAGTCAAATTCTAACGAATCGTAGAGACGTTATTTTCCGGGAATTCTCACTCTGGGGCAGTTTTCCGCGGCTAGAATCGGATATAAGGTGTCTCAGGTTCGTTAGATTTTGAAAACATGTTAAAAGCTGCAAATAAGGTGTCTATGATTCGTTAGCTCATTTCGGTTCGATTTTTTGAATCTCCGACGTGTAACATCCTCCGCCTTCCCTACCCTTGCATCGTCTTATTCTGAAAAGCCGCAATATCCGCATACTCCTCTTCGAATTTGCGTGAGATGCGGATGAAGATCGGCAGCAGCTCCCGGTAGACGCGGACACTCTCTGGATCAGGCTGGTGACGATGTGTCGATCCGATCATGCCAGAGACGGCACTCAGAGAGTCGATGCGGCCCAGAGCATACAAGCCCAGTACGGCTGCGCCGAGACAGGAGCTTTCGATACTTTCGGGGATGATGACATCCTGATCGAAAATATCGGCCATCATCTGCCGCCACAACTCCGAGCGGGCGAAGCCACCTGTGGCCTGGATTTTTTTCGGACGGCCGATCTTTTCTTCAATCGCCAGCATGACGGTGTACAGATTGAACAATACACCTTCGAGCGCAGCGCGAATCATATGTTCTTTCTTATGATGCAGCGTCAGGCCGAAGAATGAGCCGCGTGCGTTCGGATTCCAGAGCGGAGCCCGCTCACCTGTCATGTACGGATGGAACAAGAGACCTTCCGAACCCGGAGGTACATTTTCGGCGACACGAGTGAGCACTTCATATGGATCGATGCCAAGTCGTTTCGCCGTTTCCACCTCGGAAGCCGCAAACTCGTCCCGAATCCAGCGGAAAATAACACCGCCATTGTTCACCGGCCCGCCAATAACCCAGGCATCCTCCGTGAGTGCATAACAGAAGAAACGTCCTTTTGGATCGGTCACCGGTTTGTCCACCACCGTACGAATCGCTCCACTGGTACCAATGGTCACGGCCACGACGCCTGGATCAATGGCGTTCACGCCCAGATTGGAGAGCACGCCATCACTTGCACCGATGACAAAGGGTGTGGTGACCGCAATGCCCATCTCCTTGGCGTACTCCGGGTGCAATCCCTGTTTCAGCACATGTGTGGTCGGTACTAATCGGGACAGATGATCCGGGGTTATGCCCGCCACATGGAGCGCTTCTGCATCCCAGTCGAGTTTTTCCAGATTCATGAGTCCGGTGGCAGAGGCCATCGAGTGGTCGATGACGTATTCAGAGAATAATTTATAGAAAACATATTCTTTCATGGATATGAATTTGTGCGTCTGTTGGAACAGTTCTGGTTGATCCCGGGTGAGCCACATGATCTTGGTGAGTGGGGACATCGGATGAATCGGCGTACCTGTTCTCAGATAGATTTCGTGACCATTCATCTCGGATTTGAGTACTTCGGTCCACTCGGCACTGCGATTATCTGCCCAAGTCATGGCCCGCATCAGCGGTTTGCCGTGTTGATTGACTGGCAGAATGCTGTGCATGGCCGAACTGAAGGATGCAAACAGGATATCCTCTGGCTTTACTCCCGCTTTGGAAGTGGCCTGTTTAACGGATTCGATGACTGCTTTGAAAATATCTTCCGCATCCTGCTCCGCAATCGCAGGTGTGGGGGTGTGCAGCGGATAATCGGCACTGCCTTGTGCCACAATGGTTCCGTTCTGTTCGAACAAGACGGCCTTGGTGGAGGTTGTGCCGATATCTACGCCGATCATATAGGGTGAAGAAGCCATTTTGTCATCCCTCTTTCTTGAATATATAAGTGAATGAATGCTGTTAAACGTTAACACTTCGGGTGCAGAAAGCCTTCCGATCGCCGTTATTCCCAAATTTCTTTGATCCCCTCTTCAAAGGGAGAAATTTGGTTATAAATGCGAACATTCCATTTCTTCAGGCCCTTTCTGTCCCCTTTGTGCACGTGGCGCTATTCATCCAACTTATATGGCATCTGTTATTTCATCTATAGATAAGAATATCAGACTTGAGGGATGGATCAAAATGCCGCAATCTTAATCCTTCACTGCCCCTGCGGCAATATCCGAGATGAACTGACGGCTGATGAACAGGAACATGACGATGAGTGGAATGACGGCAAGCAACGTGCCTGCGATGACCATTGCATAGTCTGTGTTGTACAGTCCGTTTAATTGAGACAACGCAATCTGCAACGTATATTTACGTTCATCCGTCAGGACGATCAAAGGCCACAGATAATCATTCCATACACCAATAAAGGTGAACGCGCCGAGGAAAGCAAATGCAGGTCGCAAAATCGGCAACGCGACGTTCCAATAAAGTCGGAAGAAATTACAGCCGTCGATTCGGCCCGCATCCAGTAGATCGTTCGGAATCGACTCTGTTGCATACTGGCGAATCCAGAAAATGCCGAAGGCGTTTACCATGCCCGGTATGATGAGGGCTTTGAAGGAACCGACCCAGCCGAACGTTGCCATGAGTACGAAGGAAGGCACCAGCGAGAGCTGGGAAGGCACCATCATGGTCGCGAGTAGCAGGATGAAGAGCCACTTTTTGCCGGGAAATTCAAACTTCGCAAACGCAAACCCTGCCAATGAGTCAAAAAACAGCACCAGGATCGTGACTAAGCCCGACACAAACAACGTATTCAGAAAAGCGCCCCAGAAATCAATCTGCTGCAACACCCGCGTGATATTATTCCATAGTTCACCGCCGAACCAGAGCTGGGGTGGGAACTTGTAGATATCGGACGTTGTCCGGGTGGACATTACAATCAGCCAATAGAACGGGAACATGGATATGAGCATGCCCCCGATAAGACCGGTATACAACACCAGCGATTTGAGGTGTTTGGTCGCCATGTGCGCTCCCCCTTATCACATCAGGATGATTTGCCTTGAACAAGCTTCCAGTTCACAATCGAGAATAGGGCGATAATGAGGAACATGCCCCAACCAACGGCAGCGCCATATCCGAAGTAATTGTTAATGAAGGATTCACGGTAGAGGTACAATACAATCGTCATGCCAGCTGCACCAGCGCCACCATCATTACCTACCAATACTTGTGGCTCGGTGAACAGCTGCATACCGCCGATCGTTGATGTAATGACCGTAAACAGGATCACAGGACGCAGCATCGGAATCGTAATTCGGAAAAAGGACTGTATCGCTGATGCGCCGTCAATCTTGGCTGCTTCGTATAACGTCTGCGGGATACTCTGAAGTCCGGCCAGATAGATGACGGCGTTATATCCGGTCCACCGCCAGACCACCATGGAGGAGATTGCGACTTTGATGCCCCATGGTGCATTAAGCCACTCCACAACAGGTAGCCCAACCGACTGCAACAGATAGTTGAGAAAGCCATAATTGTTGGCAAATAAAGCACCGAAGATAATGGCTACCGCCACAATGGATGTGACGTTCGGCAGGAAATAACCGACCCGGAATAGGGTACGGAACTTCACAAATGGTGCATGCAACAGAAAGGCAATAATCAGTGCGAAGAAGAGCATCGGAATCGTCGAATAGATCCAGATCATGAATGTGTTGCCCACAGCTTGCCAGAATTCGGCATCGGTCAGCATGTATTTAAAATTATTAAGTCCGTTGTACGTCATGACACCAATGCCATCCCACTTATGAAAAGCCAGATAAAGTGAGAACCCGATCGGGAACAGGCCAAACACCGCAAACAGAATATAAAACGGCGATATCGCAACATAGAGTGCACGGTGCTCCCACATTCTGGCCCACAGTGACTTCTGCCGATCCAGATCAGGTCTTGCATTTCCGGGGTCGGGAGTAAGACGAGGTTCAGTTACAGCCATATGAATTCCTCCTTTGCGGATAACGAAACCACACGTTGTTCAGGTTAACGCTGCAATTCACGCTCGACGCGGTGTACCGTATCTGTCCAGACCTGCTGTGGATCGGCATTTTGCTTCGCCACATCATTCAGCCGCCGGGTGATAATGTTGTGTACGGATGGGTATCTTTCGCCAAAAAAAGCATCCGGCACTTGCTGTGCCGATTCGGCAAATACAGGGCCTGTCGCCTGTCCGCCGAAGAAAGGTTCTTCCTCTTTCATGGCAGGGTCATCAAACACACCTGGTGCAGAAGGGAATAGGTTCAATGTCTGATATTGCTCCAACTGATTCTCGGGACTTTGCAGCCAGCGAACCAGTTCAAAGGCTTCCTGAGGATGCTCACTCGACTTCAGGATGGACAAGAATGATCCTCCGTTATTGCCATCTCCCCCTGGTGCCCGAGCAACTCGCCATTTTCCCGATGTATCCGGAGCGGCTTCCTGGAGCACTTGCTTCATCCAAACAGCGCCCACGAACGAGGCAATCTCACCATTATTCATCGCTGCGTTCCAGCCTGGAGTCCAGCCGTCTGCATTGGCAAGTAGTCCCTTCTCTTTGAAGGCAATGGATGTATCCCAGCTTGTTCGCACCAGAGCGGAATCCATGCCGATGAATGAGCCATCTGGACGGAAATAACGTTCAGCTCCTTGGGACAGTACTTGATTGTAAACGCTTCCAATGTTATCGGTCAGAAATACCTTGCCTCCGAATTTCTCCTTGATCTGTTCTCCGGCAGCGGCATATGCATCCCAGCTGTTAATCTGACGTGTAACGTCATCGGGATCAGATGGCAATCCGGCCTCATTGAAGAGATCTTCACGATAGAAGAGAGCTGTCGGTCCCGTATCCATCGGGAACCCAATCATCTGTCCGCTTGGCGTAACGCCTTGCTTCCATTTCCACGGCAGATACTGCTCTTCAATATCTCCTGCACCGAGGTCATACAGATTATAGAAACGGTCCTCACTGGGGAATAGCTCCATGATCCAGTCGTTCAATGCCACAATGTCTGGTTCACCTGAGCGTGCAGCGAGTGTTGTTTTGAGCTTTGCCTTGAAATCACCGCCGATTTTCTGAGCTGTCAGTTCAATGTTGGGGAACTTTTCCTTAGCCCTGGCAATCAACTTATCATCGATGGAACGGTTCCAGTACCATAATGTAAGCGTTACCTTTTTGTTGTTCGCTGAATCGTCCTGTCCGGGCCAGATGGAGCATCCGCTTATGAGCAGGACGCAGACCATCAGTATGGCTGTCCAGCAAGTTCTTTTCCGGCGGATCATGTGCATTACCCCCTCATCGTTAAGTTCGAGGCATGAAGTGCTTTGGACTACAACATTAGTGTATGAGCAGTTTATAAACTCATACCCAGTATTCCTGAAATGAAACACATATTTGTGTCGGTTGCGTAACATAAATTGGGTAGTTACTTTAAAAATAAAAGTTACTTGACACATTATAATTTTTATTCTAAACTAACTTACATAAAGTAACTAATGATGATGAGAATAATATAGATACGTACTATATAACGTCCAAGTGATCCATTTTCGCTTTGGATGCGAATCAATCAACAGACAAGTTGGCCTAAACAGGAGGAACGACAATGATCAATTCACATATTATTCAACTGCTTGCCCCCAAAATTCAGACTTTTCCGAGTGGAAAAGAATTCATATACCTCGTGGGACCGATTAAACTCCCGGTTAACCTTGATGGGGAGACCAAGACATTTCAGTGGTATAGCTGGATGAAGTCAGACAAAGCGATGGAGAGCGGCGAGTTAATCGAATCTCTTGCTGCTGCTGAACTGGCAGAACGCCAGCAATCCAGTGTCCTGGTGTATGGCGACTTTGCCGAAGCACAGGATGCGCTTATTCGCATGCACAGTATCTGTCATACAGGCGACATCTTTGGCAGCAAACGCTGTGACTGCGGCTTCCAACTCGAGCAATCCATGAAGATGATTGCCGCACACGGGGCAGGCGCACTATTCTATCTTGCGAACCATGAAGGCCGTGGCATCGGTCTGTTCAGCAAAGCCATGGCGTACATTTTGCAAGAAGAAGGTCTGGATACGGTAGATGCGAACTTGCAGCTCGGATTCACGGACGATGCTCGTAATTATGACGATGCGATTGCTGTGTTGCGTGCGCTTCGCTCCGCACCGGTTACATTGATCACGAACAACCCACGGAAGCTGGCTGCTTTGCAGGAAGCGGGATTGAATGTGGGCGGACGTGTCCCACTGTGGGGAGATCGCTCTGCTTTCAACGAGAAATATCTGCAAACGAAAGTGAACCGTTCTGGTCACTTGGCGGAAAGTGATGGCTGGGCTGGGGCAGAGACGCTGCTTCCGCATGCGCAGGCTTAATCATTACTCCTTGAACATATACGATTAGCCGATTAGCCGTTGTTGTACTCTCCGCTATGGAGAAGTATACAGCGGTTTTTTTGCATGGATAATAGCGTAGCGCTCAGACTTTCCTGATTCACGGAATGGCTTGCCGTTCGCACAGTACGGAATATACAATATAGTCATCTGATGAATGCGGGAGGAACCAAGGTGCCATTTGAGGGACAACGTATGTTGCCGGCTGCGAAGAGCATGAAGCAGTTTGAAGCGATGATTGAAGGCCCTTATACCTACGGGGTGATGCTGGAAACTCATATTGCACAGCTTCAGAGTGTAATGGACGAGGCGCGGCGGTATGACAAAAAGATACTTTTGCATGCAGATCTGGTACAGGGATTGAAAAACGATGAGTATGCGGCAGAGTATCTGTGTCAGCACATTCGCCCGGCAGGACTGATCTCGACACGAGCAAGTGTCATTCAGAAGGCGAAGCAGAAGGGCATTACAGCGATTCAACGTATTTTTCTGCTGGATACGCATGCACTGGAGAAAAGTTATCTGTTGCTGGCCAAAACCCAACCTGATTATATTGAGGTACTACCTGGCGTCATTCCGCATATCATTGCGGAAGTATCTGTGCGCACCGGTATCCCCATTATTGCGGGGGGATTGATCCGTTCACCGGAAGAGGTTGAACTTGCACTTGGCGTAGGGGCTACGGCAGTGACCACATCCAACGCAGATCTGATCCGACACTTTGAGAAATCGCTTACACCGTAAAAAAGAACCCACAACAGGAGGTTGTCTGTATGGAAAAATATATATTGGCTCTCGATCAGGGAACGACAAGCTCCCGAGCTATTCTGTTTAATCGCGGCGGGGAGATTGTGCACATTGCACAGCAGGAATTCCCTCAATATTTCCCCAAACCGGGCTGGGTAGAGCAGAATGCCAACGAAATCTGGAGTTCCATTCTAGCCGTGATGGCCTCGTGTCTGGCAGAGAGCGGGATCAAACCGGTCCAGATTGCCGGAATTGGAATTACGAATCAACGGGAGACCGTTGTGGTGTGGGACAAAGAAACAGGCAGACCCATCTATAATGCGGTCGTATGGCAATCCAGACAGACCGCAGACATCTGTGAAGAATTGAAGACACAGGGACTTGGGGACCTTTTCCGCCGTAAAACAGGATTATTAATCGATCCCTACTTCTCGGGAACAAAGGTGAAGTGGATTCTGGATCATGTCCCTGGTGCCCGGGAGCGGGCAGAGAAGGGTGAATTGCTGTTTGGCACGATTGATAGCTGGCTGATCTGGAAACTGAGTGGGGGTACACATGTCACAGATATATCCAATGCCTCACGTACCCTGATCTATAACATCTATGATCTGCAATGGGATGACGAATTGTTGGCTATCCTCGACATTCCCAAGGCCATGCTGCCAGAGGTACGAGGTTCATCCGAGGTGTATGCACATACGACAGATTATCATTTCTTCGGTCATCGAATTCCGATTGCGGGAGCAGCAGGAGATCAGCAGGCAGCGATGTTTGGTCAGGGCTGTTACACCAAGGGCAGTATGAAAAATACATATGGAACCGGTTGTTTTATGCTTATGAATACGGGAGAGAACCCGGTACAATCCGATCACGGACTGATTACGACGATTGCCTGGGGGATGAATGGCAAGGTTGAATATGCGCTCGAAGGCAGCATTTTTGTTGCAGGGTCTGCGGTTCAGTGGCTGCGTGACGGATTAAGGATGCTTCGTTCATCAAAAGATAGTGAGGAGTACGCCTCACGCGTGCCTTCGACAGACGGCGTTTATATGGTACCTGCATTTGTCGGACTAGGCAGCCCGTATTGGGATAGTGAGGTTAAGGGTGCGGTGTTTGGCATGACCCGAGGCACGACGAAGGAGCACTTTATTCGTGCTACGCTGGAGGCGTTGGCGTATCAGACCAAAGATGTGCTGGAGGCGATGGAATCCGATTCGGGTATTCCCGTGCATGCGTTACGTGTCGATGGCGGCGCGGCGGCCAATGATTTCCTCATGCAATTCCAGAGTGATATTCTAGGTATTCCTGTGGAACGACCGACAGTGAATGAAACGACGGCATTGGGTGCGGCTTATCTGGCAGGGCTGGCGGTTGGGTATTGGACGAGTGCGGATGAATTGACCGATCATGAAAATACCGAACGTGTCTTCCAGCCTGTTATGGCTGAGGAACAACGGACAGAACTGTATGCAGGTTGGAAGCGTGCAGTGAACGCAGCAATGGCTTTTAAATAAAAGAAATGAAATGGACTGCGATCCTCACGATGTGGGTATATGTACTTTTTAACTAAACTTATGTTATAAATGATATTTACTGGTGGGAAATACTGCACAATTTACAGGGTTATTCTTCCTGGGGAAGCAAAACCATATACCCATTATAAGGAAAATGTTGAGGTTAGTGGATTCATTTGAAATTCCATCCTTTGGCAGAACAGCTTTTTGAATTTTTTTTGAATAATGTGTCATTTCAGGACTTCACGCCGTCAAAAATCTGTGATAGGATAAAGGCACAAGTTAAAAAATGATGTCTGGAGATCGGGAGGGACCACGTGCCGCTCAGCAATTGCTGAGCGAATGACGTGGTCCTTTTTTTGTTTTTTTTGCGGAAACATAAAGGGAATCAATGGGAGGTTCAAGGATGGCAGAAACGTTCTCGTCAGCACACCGAACCGAATATTTGCAAAGTATGGCGAATGCACATTTTGACGTATTGATTATTGGTGGTGGAATTACAGGCGCAGGGATTGCATTGGATGCGGCTTCCCGTGGATTGAAGACAGCGCTTGTCGAAATGCAGGATTTTGCAGCAGGTACATCCAGTCGTTCGACCAAGCTTGTCCATGGCGGATTGCGTTATTTGAAGCAATATGAAGTGAAGATGGTTGCGGAGGTAGGACGGGAGCGGGCTGTAGTGTACGAGAATGGGCCACATGTGACCACACCAGAACCGATGTTGCTACCGATCTATACGGCAGGGACGTTTGGCCGCTTCAGCACATCCATTGGACTGATGGTGTATGATCGGCTCGCCGGGGTGAAGCGCAGTGAACGGCGCCAAATGTTGAATGCTGGAGCGGTGTCCGATAGCGAACCTTTACTACGTAAACAGGGGTTGTTGGGTGGTGGGCTCTATGTGGAGTACCGGACAGACGATGCCAGGCTTACCATTGAAGTCATGAAAGAAGCCGTCAAACGTGGGGCACAGGCAGTCAACTATGTGAAGGCGACAGGTTTCCTGAAGGAGAATGGCAAAATTACAGGTATTGAAGCCATGGATCAGATCAGTGGTCAAACCTATACGCTCAAAGCAAGCAAGGTGATCAATGCTTCTGGTCCATGGGTGGATGGGCTGCGGGAATTGGATGGTTCGCGCCAGGGGAAAACGCTACAGATGACCAAAGGTATTCACTTGGTCTTTGACGGTGAACGATTCCCATTGAGGCAGGCGGTTTATTTTGATACACCTGATGGTCGAATGGTGTTTGCTGTCCCGCGTGATGGCAAAACCTATGTGGGAACGACCGACACCGTATATCAGGAAGACCCTGCACACCCCCGAATTTCCGACTCGGACCGTGATTATGTCATTCATGCAGTCAATGGCATGTTTCCAGATATTCAGATTGGTACAGAAGATGTAGAGTCCGGATGGGCGGGGGTACGTCCACTAATCCATGAGGAAGGCAAGAATCCTTCTGAAATTTCACGCAAAGATGAAGTCTGGGTATCCGAATCCAATCTGATTACGATTGCCGGGGGCAAATTAACCGGGTACCGTAAAATGGCCGAGATGGTCGTTGATCTGGTCGCGCGTCAGATGGAGCAGGAGCATGGACATTCTATAGGCCCTTGTGTAACGAAGAAGATGCCCATCTCCGGCGGTGACGTAGGGGGATCGGCTGGATTCGTATCGTATGCGGAGCGCAAGATCAAGGATGGCGTCGCTTTGGGGCTTGCTCGACCTGCTGCAGAGCGGCTGACTCGCACGTATGGTTCCAATGTGAAGGCACTGTATGAGCGAATGCCTGATCCACGAACCAAGGCCGAGCTTCATGGCATGCCACAGGAACTGCTGCTGATGCTCTGCTACGCGATCGAAGAAGAGATGGCAGTAACCCCATCAGATTTTTTGGTACGAAGAACAGGAGATTTATTTTTCCGTATAGATGAAGTCCGCCGTTATAAGGCAGCTGTGATCTCCTATATGGCCGGGCGTTTGAACTGGTCTGAAGAGCAAGCGGTCTTGCATGCACAGGAACTGGATCAGCTGTTGTTGGAAGCATCCGGCAAAATCTGAGGCAGGATTTCAAGGCTGAGAGTCGAATGGAACATGTAAGCGTGTAACACAGAGAGGGGATTACATCCATGACATTACAGATCGGAATCATTGGAACAGGCTGGTTCAGTAAGGTACATGCGGATATTCTGGCACGAATGGAAGGTGTTCGTGTTGCGAGTGTCTGTGGAACATCGCTCGAAAAGGCAGAGGCTATGGCCTCCGTCTATGATGCTGTTGGTTACGGTGAACTTGAACATATGCTGGATGGTGAGAAGCTGGATGCGGTGTATATCTGTGTGCCTCCGATGTCTCACGGATCGATCGAGTCCGAATTGAATCGACGTGGAATTCCATTCCTGGTGGAGAAACCGCTGAGTACTGGAATGGACGTTCCACGTCAGGTGCTCGCTCAGGTACAGAAGAGCGGATTGTTAACCTCTGTCGGATACCATTTCCGTTATCAGGAGGCTGCTCAGGTATTACAGCAGGCCATGAAAGAACAGACGGTCGGCATGGCTCTTGGCCGCTGGATGGGCGGAATGCCAGGGGTTGCCTGGTGGCGGCGTCAGGATGGTTCAGGAGGACAATTCGTGGAGCAGACTACACATATTGTAGACTTGCTTCGGTATTGTGCAGGAGAAGTTACGGAGGTATATGCCGTAGCAGCTCAGCGAAGCATGCATGAGAAGCATGAGCATGTCACTGTTGCCGATGTGGCGAATGTGACGCTCAAGCTGGAAAGTGGAGCGATTGCCAGTATCGCCAATACATGCCTGTTGCCAGACGGAGAGGGCGGCGCAGGGCTACAGTTCTACACGGATGCAGGCGTGTGGGATTGGACGCCGGAACGTTTGCTTCTGCCAAGTGCCGCATCGCATGCGATGGCAGGTCTGGAAATTCCGGCAGGACATAATCCATACGAGCGTGAGAATGAAGCGTTCATTCACGCCCTGCGTACGGGAGACCGTTCACGGATTCTGTCCGATTATGCGGATGCCTGTCGTACACAGGAGATTACGACGGCGGCACTGGCATCGGCAGATTCCGGCCTGCCGGTACAGCTTCAGCCTTCAAAGCATCTTTCTCATTAACAAAAGTTGAATGTAATATAAATACGCCTGAATCGGGAACTGATCTGCAGATCAGCCTGATTCAGGCGTATTTGTGTTGAGTGGAATGTCATGGATCAGGAATCCGTATTACTCGGATTTCTGCTGTTTCAACCAGTCGGAAGACCAGCTGTAGATCTGATCAATGACAGGTTCAATGGCTCTACCTTTAGGTGTTAATTCATACTCTACACGAGGAGGAATCTCGGGAAACATGTGCCGGGTTACGATACCTTCCGCCTCCATTTCCTTCAATCGCTCTGATAAAAGTCGTCCACTGATCGCCATCTCTGCTTCAAGCTCCGTAAACCGCTTGGGTCCAGATAACAGTTGGTACATGATTAACAGTACCCACTTCTTGCCTATAATGTCTATGGCCTGAGTGATCATACAGGGACTCGGTGCTTTTACTTTTTTCAGCTTCAACGTATTCACCTCGATTCATGATCATTTTCTTCAAAGTTGTATATGAAAGGACATGATTTCTGCCGCTTTAAGAATATAGGACATCCAAGTAAATGAGGGTTACTACAAAATATACTGTAACATACCTTTTGTATGTATTATACATCATACAGTGAGAAATTACTTGAAGAAATTATATTATTTATCACCAACTTACTTCATAAAAGTAAGTTGGTGATAAATAATACCTATAATATGAACGCGTACTATTTTGAAAGTGAATGAGACTGACTATATGAAAATAGAGTGACCTTTGGGGAGCTTTTACATAGATTCTTTTTTACTATTTATCGCAAACTTAATCATCCCATAGTAGGAACATACAATTCGTTATAGGAGGATATACATATGAACAAAATTTTGGGTTATGTTTTTCTGGTTGTGCTTGCAGGGGTATTCGTCATGACAGGGTTTAACAAGATTAGTGGAGCAGATATGATGATTCAGACATTCGAAAGTTTCTCTTATCCGACATGGACCATGTATCTGCTAGGCGCTGCGGAGTTGCTTAGTGCAGTAGGACTGCTGATTCCACGGACTCGCATCCTGGCTTCTGGCATACTGACATTCATTCTGATTGGGGCCGTAGGAAGTCATCTGATCTATGCACAATATGCTGCTGTTCCGTTCCCGGCTGTATTGCTGGTAGCTAACATTATTGTCCTGGTTGTGGGCATGCGCAGATTGGAAGAGGAAGAAGAAGAAGAAGGACAGTTGGACGCGATTCAGGCGTAAGTGAAAGATAAATTAGAAGATCTGGACCTATATTATGAGATGATCGCTGCAGATGAGCAGAGGTCATCTTTTTTTAGGATTGAATGTACTGAATATAAAAAAAAGAAGAACCCACGAAACACAACGGGTTCTCTTGCAGCGGGACTTCCTGAATTGGAAGGTCTTCTGACTATAAATGATCGAATACCATTCTTATTATAGTAACTTTTTTAATTGAGAGACGCGTCCTTGGCTAATGCCAAGCTTTTCCGCAATTTGCTGTTGAGCCAAACCGGGATTCTGTTCAACAATTTCTTTCATCTGTTGCAGCATGCGTGCCGTCTTCGGTCGCAGGTCCGGGTATTCTGGGTTGTCAGCTGTGGTCCCTTCTTCCCTAGCGGGAGATGAGACTGAGGCGGATTTGGTAGCAGGACGCTCCACGGGTGCAGGAGCCTGTTTGTTCTGAGGTATGGACCAGTTGGGAGAGTCATCCGGGTGTTTTAATTGAGTTGCACAAGTCCGGCAGATGAATTGCTCTTTGAAATACATTTCCGTATCTACATCACCGCAAAAAATACATAATGTTGATTTGTACTTTCTTAAAATCAACTCTTTTCCTTCAATGAAAAACTCAAGCGGATCGCCGATATGGATTTCCATCGTATCCCGCATTTCTTTGGGAAGGACAATTCGTCCAAGACGGTCCAGAGATCTCTTCATTCCGGTTCTTTTCATCGCATCTCCCCCGCAATATTCACAATTAAAACCTGTCCTTATTGTAAGGAAGAAAGGGCTTTAATACAACAATAATATTTCAAAAAAGTGGGATAATTCCATCTATTATGGGAAAATAAGTTTGGAAAGGATGGGTGCAACGGCTAAAGTGAACAATGCGGCGAGCACCATGGAGATACTGGAGATGGTACCTGTCAAGGAACTCAGTTCAAACGCCTTGGATGTCCCTGTACCATGGGCACCGGTTCCAAACAGTGTACCTCGTGCAATCTCACCATCAATGCGCAGCATTTTGACGATCGAAGGTCCCATAATCACCCCGAGCAGGCCTGTCATAATAACAAAAACAGCTGTGACTGCGGGAATGCCACCGATTGTAGCCGAAACGTTCATGGCAATGGGTGTTGTAATGGATCGCGGGATCAAGCTGTGGATCAGCCCTGAATCCAGGCGTAACCATTTGGCGAGCAGGGCAGAAGAGAGTACTGCAACGACCGAACCGGTCATGACACTGAAGACAATCTCGGAAATATGTTTTTTGAGTACATGGAAAAAAGTGTAGAGCGGTACGGCAAAAGCCACCGTGGCCGGTTGAAGCAACAGACTCAGCCATTTGCCACCACTGCTATACGTGGTATAATCCGTTCCGGTTGCGAGCAATATGCCAACGACAAGCAGTGGCGTAATGAGCAGCGGAGACAGATATACTTTTGGCAGATTGCGATACATTCGTTTGGTGACCCAATAGATACCCACGGTTAACAACAGGCAGAGGAATCCAATCATCCGGTGTGACGCTCCTTTCGTTTGGCAATTCGTGTAGCAACCAGTCCTGTGCAGGACATGACCAGGAATGTACTAAGCAGGACGATGAATAAAATTTGCAATCCGTCATGCTCCAACATGGGCATATAGTTCATGATGCCAACGGCTGACGGGATAAAAAATAACAATAGTTCACCAAGCAGCCAGGCAGCTCCAACTTCAATCCAGCGCAGCTTCACGACACGAGTCTGAAGCAGAATGAATAGCACAACCATACCGAGTATCGAACCGGGTACAGGAAGATGGAGAGTATGGGCCAGCAGGTCCATGAGCAGTGAAAAAACCATTAAGAGTGCAACCTGTGCAATACCAAGGCCCCATTTTTTCACTTCAATCCCTCCTTGTATAATCAACGTAATCGTTTAAGTTATTATGAAAATGAAAATGATTCATTTGATATCACAAATTTTACATGGCATTCTTTCATGAGTAAAATGCATATTAAGAATGTTTACTATTCCATTTATCTATGAGAGATGAGGACCAAGCGATGGATATCCGCCATTTGCAATATTTTCTGGAAGTCGCCAGGCAGCAGAGCTTCACAAAAGCCGCTGAAGTTCTATATATCACCCAGCCCACCATCAGCAAGACGGTCAAGAGTCTTGAAGAGGAATTGGGTATCACGTTATTGGACCGTTATGGGAAGAAAGTTGAACTAACCGACGCGGGCCATGTGTTTTTTCGACAGGCACTGGAGATTGAAAAATCGTTCCGCAATCTGTCGTCTGAATTGGACGATCTGATGAACTTGAAGAAAGGCCATCTGCGGATTGGCCTTCCGCCGATGGTAGGGTCCAGCTTTTTCCCCATGATCATTGGCGAATTTCACAAAGCCTACCCGCAGGTGACCATTCAGCTGTTTGAGGATGGCGCCAAAAAAGTGGAGGCCGATGTGATCAGCGGTGCACTGGATATTGGCGTTGCCGTACTGCCAACCGTGGATGAGCTGTTGGACCATTTTGTGTTTGTCAAAGAGAAGCTCAACCTGCTCGTACACCCTTCGCACCCGCTTGCGGAAAAAGAGTCGGTTGCGCTGCATGAACTGGAAAATGACTCATTCGTGCTGTTCAGGGAAGATTTTGCGTTACATGACCGGATTATTGTGGCCTGCCAGCATGCGGGGTTCCAACCCCGGGTGGTATATGAGAGCTCCCAGTGGGATCTGCTCAGCGCCATGGTTGCCGCCAATCTGGGGGTAGCCTTACTGCCGGAGACAATCTGTCGTGAGGTGGACCATATGAGGGTGCGCATTATACCCGTAGTGGAACCGGTGATTCCATGGCAGCTCGGTATGATCTGGCGGAAGGACCGCTATCTTTCATTTGCCACGAGAGAGTGGATTAGCTTCACACAGTCGATGCTGGGTGAGTAAGAAAGCCATTCGAAGATTGTTCTTTCATTGTATTGCCTAGTGTAAATACTCTTTTGTTGACCCCGGATCGTTGTTACAATGGAAGCATAATAATGGTGGAGGTGTACGAACATGAAACTGCGGGTATCCGCTATACAATACCAATTGCACACAATCAGCTCGTTTGAGCAGTTTGCCGCTCAGGCTGAGCATTACATACGGACAGCGAGCGAATACGGAACCGAATTTGTGCTGTTCCCGGAATTTTTCACAACGCAATTAATGTCCATTGGGGACGAACAAGGCAATGCACTGACAATTGAAGATCTGCCGAACTTTACGGAGCAATATGAAAAACTGTTCACGTCACTTGCTGCCAAGTACGGTATGCATGTTATCGGGGGAACCCACGTCATTCGACGTGAGGGAAAGTTGTATAATACAGCCCACATGTTCTACCCGGATGGTCGCATCGCGCGTCAGGACAAGATTCACATTACACCAACCGAAGTACAGGAATGGAACATGGCTCCTGGGGATGGACTTGAGGTGTTCGACACGGATAAAGGCCGTATTGCGATGCTGACCTGTTACGATATTGAGTTCCCTGAAATTGTGCGGATGGCCAAAGCCAAAGGCGCTGATGTAATCTTCTGTCCTTCCTGCACGGACGATCGTCACGGATTCTACCGTGTGCGTTATACGAGTCATGCCCGCGCAGTAGAGAACCAGGTGTATGTTGTGTTAACCGGAACAGTGGGTAACTTGCCGACTGTTGACTTCATGCGTGCCAACTACGGACAGGCTGCAATTATTACGCCAAATGATATCCCATTCCCGCCACGTGGCATTCTGGCCGAGGGTGAGATTAACAACGATATGATCGTGACCGCCGATCTGGATCTGGACTTGTTGTATGAGGTGCGTGAACGTGGATCGGTAACGACCTGGCGTGACCGTCGTACCGATCTGTATACCGATTGGAAGTAAACAGCAACTTTTATAGTCGAACGGAACAGAGCAGGAATTCATTTGTCAGTGGAAAGGGGCGATCCGGCACGATGTATACAAAAGAAATGCTGATCACCGACCCGGAGCGAAGTGGCAAAAGGGTAAAGGCAGTCGTTCGCAATTATGTTGCATCCGACTTTGAGGAACTCATTCGCATTCAGGCGGAGAGTTTCCCTCCTCCATATCCGGAAGAGCTGCTCTGGAGTCACGAGCAGCTCACCAGCCATGTACAGCATTATCCAGAGGGCGCCATCTGTATTGAAGTAGATGGAGAATTGGCCGGATCGATGACTTCGCTGCGTATGCAGTGGGATCCTGCACATCCGGCGAATCATACGTGGGCGGAAGTAACGGATGACGGCTATATTCGTAACCACCAGCCGGATGGCAACACGCTGTATATTGTCGATCTCTGTGTTCGTCCAAAGTACCGCAAGTGGGGATTGGCTCAGCTTATGATGCAGGCGATGTACCACCTTGTGATTGCACAGGATATAGATCGGTTACTAGGTGCTGGTAGAATGCCAGGTTATCATCTGGTTGCAGACCAACTGTCTGCGCAGGAATATCTGAACCAGGTGGCAGCGGGAGAAAGACGTGATCCGGTGATATCGTTTCTGCTTCGTTGTGGGCGCATGCCAGTTGGTGTGACAGCGGACTATCTGGACGATGAGGAATCCTGCAACTATGCAGCCCTGATGGAGTGGCAGAATCCGTTCAGATAAAGAAATGTTAAACGAAATACATCATCAATCGAGGGGGTATTTATTCATGGAATTCACGCGTATTACATCCATTAAAGATCCATTGTTCGCCCAAATGCACAAGTTGATGCAGGAGATTTTCCCGCGGGAAGAAGTGCTGGACTTCCCCCTGTGGGAAGAACCACTGGAAGATCCGGGTATTCGGGTGTTCGTGGCTGTGCATGAGGGACAGGTCGTTGGAGCGACAGAGTACCGTTATTACGAGGACTGGAACGTGGCCATGACGGACTTTACGATTATTGGGCGCGAAGGACTGGGGATCGGCAGTTTCCTGGCGAATCACCGCAAGCGTGATCTGCAAAAGCTGGCTACAGCAAACGGGAAAGAATTGTTCGGCATGTTTGCCGAAATCTATAACCCTTATCTGAGTCAGGATCATGAGTTTGGAGGCATCAAGCCGATGGATCCGTATGTACGTCGCGAAGTATTGTCCCATCTGGGATATCAGCGTCTGGACTTCCCGTATGTTCATCCATCCTGGCAAGGTGACGGCGAAGCGGTTGGCGGCTTGGATCTGTGCTTCATGCCAGGCGATGAGTCGCTTGGTGAACTGCCAGCCAGCCTAGTGGCTGATTTCCTGAATCGATATTATGCAGTGCTTCCTAATAAACCGCAGGAATGGCTTGCCATGGTAGAGCAATTGACTACTCGCAAGTCGGTTGCGCTACTGCCGTTGTAAACGGGAGCGGGATGGAACATTAGATCATAGCGGCGTTGCAAGTACCTTGAAGAATGATCACAGTTATGCAACAAGCCCGTAGAACAGGCCATTATTGGACCTGCGTTCTACGGGCTTTTCTATTTAGTTCGAGGTTGAGATTGAGCCAATGTAATTTGGTTTTAAAATATTTTCTTTAAGAAGTGGTGAATGAGCTCATGGATCTCTGTCACATGTGTTTCGAGAGCAAAATGCCCAGTATCAAGTAAATGTACTTCTGCAGATGGGATATCACGCTTATAAGCTAAAGCTCCAGCTGGAAGAAAGGCAGGATCATTTTTACCCCATACAGCTAGAAGATGAGGTTGATAATTGCGGAAATAAGCCTGAAATTCAGGATAAAGATCCACGTTTGTTCTATAATCGAGGATTAAATCCAGTTGGATTTCCTCAGCTTCCGGGCGTGACATGTAGGCAATATCCAGTGAATATCCGTCTGGTGAAACAAGGCTAGCATCAGTTCCATGAAGATACTGAAAGTTACGGATAGTTTCGGGGGTTAAGGAATCACGACATGCTTCACGATTTTCAGGTGTTGGAGAGTGCCAATACATCTCCCAAGGTCCCCATGCGTCACTAAACCCTTCGATATATGCGTTACCATTCTGACTAATGATGGCTTGAACTTGTTCCGGGTGAGCTACTGCCAAGCGATAACCAACAGGTGCCCCATAATCGAACACATACATTACATATTTCTTAAGAGCTAATGCTTCAGTGAAACCTTCAATAACTCGAAACAGGCTGTCAAATGTGAAGTCAAACTGACTACGCGGTGGAGTTGTTGTGCGACCGAACCCAGCAAGATCAGGGGCAATGACACGGTATTGTTCTGCCAGTTTGGGAATAAGATCGCGAAACATATGACTAGAGGATGGAAACCCGTGTAATAGTAAAATAACTTGGCCATCCTTAGGCCCGGCTTCACGGTAAAAAACGTCGACATCTCCAACCTTCTGTTGCTGATAACTAATCTTCATTTTTTACATCTCCTTTGGATTCATTAAGAAGTCCACTATTATTTCTCTTACTTGTACAACTGGTGATGACATGTTTTTATTGTATAATTAAACTATTCATTTGAATAACGAATAGATTGAATGCTAGCTATTTCAAATCAAAATACAAAAGGGTGAAAGATGTGATCAATTCCTTAGAGGGTCGTTTTTTTCAGGCATTTATTGCTTTGCTTGAAGAGAAGAGTTTCAGCCGAGCTGGGGAGCGCTTAGGTTATGTCCAGTCCACAGTAACAACTCATATTCAACAGCTGGAGAAGATCTGCGGACAGAAGTTGTTTCATCGATTTCCACGAGGGGTGGAACCTACGGAAGCAGGAAAAGTATTTTCCAAATATGCTTATCAGTATGTCCAATTAAGTGAATCCCTTAAAGAAAGTATGAATGATATGGATCAGCCGTGCGGAACAATAAATATTAGATTACAGGAATCTTTTTTTCTTACACGCATGCTTCCATTTGTACAGGAGTATACGAGAAACTTTCCAAGCGTAAATTTACGTGTTGAACAAGGGGCGCATCAAGATATTTTGAAAGGTGTGCTGGATTATGCCCTGGATTTTGGCATTGTTCCTCAGAACCCTGAGCGACATGACATTCTTTTTTATCCGATTATGGAAGAGACTATTGTTTTTGTTGCATCTGAGGATTTGGTTTGGAAAGTGGAAAGTGTAGGGGCGCAGATCCTAAATGACGAGGTGTTTATCAGTAACGGCACATCTTGTTTGTATCATACGACTGCTGTAGATGTTCTAAAGAATGAAGGGATTGTGGTTAAGGATGCGTTAGAGCTTTCAAGTCTTGAGATGATCAAGGAACTTGTATGCTGTGGAAAAGGTTTTGCCTTGGTCCCTAAAATAGCGATCAAAAACGAACTAAAGATGGGCAGATTAAAAATTCTTCCTTTTACTTCTAAAATAAGCTTTACGCATGGTCTGATTGTTCATAAAAATCGAGAGCGTAGCTTTACGGCTGAAAGTTTCCAATCGGAACTACTGAAATATTTTAAAGAATATTGATCGATCAGCTCTTGTAGCCTTCTGAGGCGGAAAAGGGTTGAATGCCGATTGCGTGTAATTCAAATAACGCACATGTTCATCCTAAGAAGATAGATCATGTGCGTTATAGGTGTGTAATTTTGAAGAAATATCAGTACTTGGTGATTCGCTATGAAGCTCTTTTAGAATATATAAAAAAATTAAATCAGTTCGCGTCATTTCGATCTGGTAGCTGGCTCAAATAACTGTTGGACAAGTGTGCAAGATCCAATGCCCGATCATATTGTTCCTTCGTTATAAACCGTGAAGAAGATGGCCCACTGTTATTGGGTGTGGTTACTGTTGGAGATCCCTTTTCTCCCGAAATTTTCGGGGTCTCTTCTGAAGGAGCACCTGTCTTCTGTTGGCCGGCATTCTTCCTGCCCGCATCAGCTAGAGAATAATGCGTTCCATCCCCGTATCCTTTCGCCGGAATGAAGAGAGAAGCATCGTTAAGCACCGACCCGGAAGGGAGGTAGTAGCGTTCGGGTAGCAGATTTCCGCCTTCATGCAGCAAATCTTGACCAAAGTGCAATTGATCCTCCAGTGATATTCCAGTTAATCCCGCAATCGTTGGCAGTATGTCTACTTGGCCTCCGATCTGCTCCAGCTGTACACCCGGAGTAACGCCCGGGGCCGAGATAATGAGTGGAATATTAATCATATCTGCTGATGTATATTCCCGACCATATAACTCTTTCATGAGGACCTTGTCATCCCGATCCAGTGAATAGATGGGAAGTCCCAGGTGATCCCCGTAAAAGACGAGCAGGCTATTTTCCCATAATCCCCGTTCTTTCAATCCCGTAATTAACTGTCCAACAGCCTGATCGGCATAATGCTGGGATATCAGATAATCACCGGGCAACGTATCCTTGTAACGCTCAGGCAGCGTCAGCTTCACCTTGTTTTCAGGCAGCGTGTACGGGTGGTGGGCTGACATGGAGATGATATGGGCATAGAAGGGATCACCCGAAGACTGCATGGATTCCAGCTTATCCAGTGTTTTGGAATACAGAACCTCATCCGAGGCCGAAAAGGCGATAGAGTCCTGTGTGCCGAAATAATTGATATCATAATACTGGTCGAACCCAAGTGCCTTGTATAACTGATCCCGATTCCAGAAATGAACATCATTCGTATGGAATGTGGCTGTTTGATACCCGTTTGCTGACATCAGCTTAGGTAGACTTGGCAGAGCTTTATCTGCATATACAGTCGTTGCTGCCCCGTTCGGCGGGGTGTAGAACGATGTATTCACAACAAATTCTGCATCCGATGTATTCCCTTGTCCCACTTGCTGATAGAAGTTCGGAAAATACAGGCTTTCTCTAGCCAATTGATTCAGATTAGGCGTGATCTCCTGTCCATCTACCGTTAATCCAATGAGGAAGTTCTGAAACGACTCCAACTGGAGCATAATCACATTGCGTCCGCTCGCGGCACCCTGCTCCACAATCGCAGGAAGTTCGGTCGTTTGTTTCAGTTGGTCGATGTCAGTCTGATCAATGTGAGCGATGGGCACAGGTTTATCAGGTCGATCCAGGATGGTATATGCCTCGTAACCGAGGATACCCATCTGTTCTGCTTGTGTAAGCTCACTCATGCTCGCCCGATTGGGATAGATGTTAAGCATGCACAGGATCATGGACAAGATCAGAATGACCGAGGCAACCCGTCTTCTGGCACGTCGTTCAAGCGGAATGCGGTTCGGGCGTTCTGTACTCCCGAGCTTGATCCGACGACGAACGAGTACCCCTCCAATGATCAGAACGTCTGCAAAAATAAACAAATAATAGGGGTCAAGCAAAGAGAACATGCTGCTCTTGACCGAGGTCACTTGATTGACCTGTGCCAGCGCGTGATAGTTAACGATTACGCCGTAGTATTTGTAGTACATGATGGCTGCAAAGAAAATACCCGAAAGCAGCAGATTCACGGCAAGGTATATCCACATCCGCCGTTTGGCAGCAAACCACTCAATTAGACAGAAGCCGATCCAGATGAGCGGCAATTCGGTCAGCAATGGCTTCCAAACAGGAATGTCATCGAAGATAACAATCCAGGCCAGTGAGCTTTTGACTATCATGATAATGGTGAAGAATATAAACGGTCCGCTTAGAAACCGGGTGAGTGAACTGCGTGCCAAGGTACCGCCTTCCCTTCCGAAGTTTCATTTAACAAGTATTATCCTATCTGAGCATGTCCGTGTCAAAAAATGAAAGCCGCCATAAATCGACAACAAAACACCTCTCCCATGCTGGAAGAGGTGTGGCGGGTGCGGTTTCTACAAGGAAAGCTAGTTCGTACCCGATTCGTTATTCTATAGTGTACGTTGTGACGTAAGAAGGTCTGGGGAACATGGATGGCTTCTGTGCGGTCAGGCCTTCGCTTGTACTGCGGTTACGGTGAGCGTGACTATATGCTTGGGATTCCTGCCAGCCTTTGAAATGTTCCTCGGACTGCCAGAGTGTAAGTACAACATACGTGTCGTCCTTGAGGGGACGAAGCACACGAATACCGACAAAGCCAGGCTCGTCTTCTACCTTGCGGGCGCGGTTCTTGAACCGTTCTTCGAAGTCGTTACGACCATCCGCTGTGACAGGGATATTGTTCAAAACAGCAAAACCTCCGCCAGTCCAGGAGCCTGCGGCATCGAAAGCTTCATATGCGGCTACTTTATCATCAGACTCAATATTCATCAGACGTTCTGCGGATTCAATAGCCAGGCGCACCTGTTCTTCGCTTCGCAAAGTTAGATGCGGGTATGCAGCAAGTGCATCCGGAATCGGTGAAGGAACCAAATAGATATACATAGAAGCTGCCTCCTTATATAAATACATTCTACCTCAACATAGCATATGGAAATCAGCGAGTCCAATCGGTGCATCAACTGGTTTGATTACGTCTTTTCATGATAAAGTATAGTCACTACAAACAGAACGGGTGATCGTATGACAACAACAATTCGGATATCGGTAAGACCTTTGGTGGAGTATGTGTACCGCAGTGGCAGCATACGTCCAGGGTTCCGGACCAATGCCTCGATGCAGGAGGGGACTCGAATCCATCAACGCGTACAGAAGGAGTACACCGAAGAGGATCTGAAAGAGATTGTGCTCGAAGCTGAGATTCAACATGGGGATCTGACTTATGTGGTGGAAGGGCGATGTGACGGTTTGATCCGGTTGGAGGGTCAGTTAACGGTAGATGAGATCAAATCAACTGCGGGCAATCTGGATGATCTGGGAGAGGGGCTTCCCGTACACTGGGCGCAGGCCATGATGTATGCCTACATGTACGCCGTTCAGCAAGACGAACCACGTATGCAAGTTCAGTTGACGTATGTGCATTCGGTAACCCATGAAGAAAGACGGTTCCGCCGAATGGCAGAACGAGAGGAACTGGAGCAGTTTGCGGCAGAAGTGATTGCCGGTTATGCGCCGTATGCAGAGATGATTGCTGCATATGAAGAAAAGCGTGATATCAGTGTGAAAGAACTACCGTTTCCTTTTCGCAAATATCGGGAGGGACAGCGGAAGCTGGCAGGTGCCGTATACAAGACGATTCGTGAGGGTCAGGGATTGATGGCCAAAGCACCAACAGGCATTGGTAAAACGATGTCCGTGCTGTTCCCCACGGTCAAAGCGATTGGTGAAGGCGAAGCCAACCGATTGTTCTATCTGACTGCGAGGACGACGACACGGGTGGCGGCAGAAGAAGCTTTTGCCCGGATGCAATCGGAAGGATTGAAGATGCATGTGATCAGTCTGACCGCGAAGGACAAGATTTGTTTTAAGGAAGAGGAGGCTTGTGATACGGGGCAGTGCGGCATGTGTGAAGGATATTATGACCGTATTAACGGGGCTGTGCTGGATATGCTGGAACATGAGACATTAATGACACGTCCGGTCATCGAGCAGTATGCGCGCAAACATCGGGTGTGTCCGTTTGAGTTTTCACTGGATGCGGCGTATGCAGCAGATGCGGTGATCTGCGATTATAACTATATTTTCGATCCGAGGATCTCTTTGAAAAGAATGTTGGAGGAGCAGAAACGCAAGACGGTGTTACTGGTGGACGAGGCACATAATCTAGTCGATCGTGGCCGAACGATGTTTTCCGCTGAGTTGGAGAAGGCGGTGTTTCTGGATGTGAAAAGGGAGTTCCAGACGCTTGGCAGCAGTGTGCCAGCTGCGAAAGCCATTGTTGACTACACGGGAGCCATTGATAAGTATCTGATTGCCCTTCGCAAAAATGGTGGGGAGGAAGGAAAGATCATACAGCAGGAGGCACCGGAGGAACTGATTGAACGGCTGGAGCCTTTTGTCATGGTTGCGGAGCAATGTCTTGTGGAAGGTGGGTCGGGGAATGCTGAGACGGATCAGCTACTGCTGGATGCCTACTTCACGGCACAGAATTTTCTGCGTATTGCCAAGCTGTATGATGAGCGTTTTATTACGTATGCAGAGTGCGTACGAAGCGAAGTAAGAGTGAAGTTGTTCTGCCTTGATCCTTCCGTGCTGCTTCGTCAGACGGCCAAAGGATTCCGCTCCCTCATTCATTTCTCGGCCACATTGTCACCCCTTCGCTATTATCGGGATATGCTGGGTGCAGAGGAAGAGGATTATACGTTGCAGATTCCATCGCCATTTCAGCGTGAACAACTGGATGTAAGGCTCCTGCCCTTATCTGTGCGTTATAAGGACAGGGAGCAGTCCCGGCGCCCCATTGCGGAGATGCTGCAACAGCTGGTAAGTGAATGGCCGCGCAGCAATCTGATGGTGTTCTTCCCTTCTTATCCTTATATGCGAGAAATCTATGAAACCTATGCACAGCTTCCGAATGAAGCGGATACGGTCATACAGAAGCAGGGCATGAACGAGCTGGAACGAGAGCAGTTTTTGGATGGATTCCAACCAAATCCTGAACGAACACGATTGGTGTTTGCCGTCATGGGTGGCGTATTCTCGGAGGGTGTCGATCTGCCGGGAGATCGCTTGAATGGCGTCGTTGTAGTAGGTGCGGGGTTGCCGCAGATTGGTCTGGAGAACAACGTGCTTCGTGAGTATTATGATCGGACAGGGCGTAACGGATTCAATTATGCCTATATTTTCCCGGGTATGAACAAGGTGCTGCAGGCGGGTGGACGGCTGATTCGGACGGAAGAAGACAAGGGTGTACTGGTGCTGGTCGATGATCGTTTTACACAGGAACCGTATCGTTCGCTACTGCCCGAGGAGTGGCATGATTATAAGCGAATTTAATGAATGAACTACGGATGAAATGATGCATGTAGCATTTATTTTTCGATTTTCTTTCGGTTACATGATTGAAGGGTAGGGTGAAAGGGTTATAACTTGGTTAGCAACGAACGAACAACGGCGAATACCCTATCCGTTCCGCGGTCCGCTTCGAAAGCAATCAAGGAGGTCGGTTATAATGAAGAGAAATCATACCATGATGCAGTTTTTTGAATGGCACCTGGCTGCAGACGGAGATCATTGGAAGCGACTGGCTGAAATGGCCCCGGAACTGAAAGCCAAAGGCATTGACTCGGTATGGGTACCTCCCGTAACCAAGGCAGTGTCCGCAGAAGATACAGGTTATGGTGTATATGATCTGTACGATCTGGGCGAATTTGATCAAAAGGGTACCGTGCGCACCAAATATGGCACCAAGCAAGAACTGGTGGAGGCCATTGCCGAGTGTCAGAAGAACGGAATCGCGGTCTATGTGGATCTGGTCATGAATCACAAGGCTGGAGCAGATGAGACGGAAGTGTTCAAAGTGATTGAGGTTGATCCCAATGATCGAACGAAGGAAATCTCCGAACCGTTCGAAATTGAGGGTTGGACCAAATTTACATTCCCAGGGCGTGGGGATCAATACTCCTCCTTTAAGTGGAACTCCGAACATTTCAATGGCACGGATTTTGATGCCAAGGGAGAACGGAGTGGTGTATTCCGCATCGCAGGTGAGAACAAGAACTGGAATCAGAATGTCGATGATGAGTTTGGTAACTACGATTATCTGATGTTCGCTAATATAGATTATAACCACCCGGATGTTCGGCACGAGATGGTCGAGTGGGGGAAATGGCTGATCGACACACTCCAATGCGGTGGTTTCCGGCTGGATGCGATCAAGCATATCAACCATGAATTCATTAAAGAATTCGCAGCAGAGATGATCCGCAAACGCGGTCAGGATTTCTACATCGTAGGTGAGTTCTGGAACTCGAACCTGGATGCATGTCGTGAGTTCCTTGATACGGTAGACTACCAGATCGATCTGTTCGATGTGTCTCTTCACTACAAGTTGCATGAGGCTTCTCTTGCCGGCAGAGATTTTGATCTCTCCAAAATTTTTGATGACACCTTGGTTCAGACTCATCCTACCCATGCGGTAACCTTTGTAGATAACCATGACTCACAACCCCATGAAGCATTAGAATCATGGGTTGGAGACTGGTTTAAACCCAGCGCCTATGCGTTGACGCTATTACGTCGCGATGGCTATCCGGTTGTATTTTACGGCGATTATTATGGCATTGGTGGACCTGAACCTGTGGATGGCAAAAAAGAAATTCTGGACATTCTGCTGTCTGCCCGTTGCAACAAGGCCTATGGAGAGCAGGAAGATTACTTCGATCACGCGAATACCATTGGCTGGGTGCGTCGCGGCGTAGAGGAAATCGAAGGTTCCGGTTGTGCGGTGGTTATCTCCAACGGGGATGACGGTGAGAAGAGAATGTTCATCGGCGAGCATCGTGCTGGTGAAGTCTGGGTAGATCTGACGCACAGCTGTGAGGACCAGATTACCATTGAGGAAGACGGCTGGGCTACCTTCCATGTATGCGGTGGAGGCGTCTCCGTATGGGCTCTTCCGGAGCAGGATGAGGACTGCGCTGACGCTGAGTAATGGCATAGTGCTAGCGGTATAAGAAAAGATATACCGATCGAAAATATACAGATAGATCGTTAAACCACCTGAACAGGAGAGCTAGCAGGCCTGTGTTCAGGTGGTTTTTTGCATTTCTATGTAAAACTAAACTCAATCCTAACGAACCTAGCACACCTTATTTCCACTGAATTGGCGTTATGGGAATTCTAACGAATCTCAGTAACCTTATGACTCCCAAAAACGATTGAAATAGCGCCAATTGGAGCAACATCAGCAGATTAGCGCGTCTGAGATTCGTTAGAATATTAAAAACTCGGATTTCAGCCGAATAAGGCCTCTCAGATTCGTTAGCTTGATTTGGATTAACGCTCACCATAGGCAAACGAATCACTGTTGCAAATATGAACGTGAAGTAAAAACATGAAGTGAAAAAGAAACCGTTGGGTTGCATATCTTACTGTATGGTACAATAATCCAAATATGGAGCGTTCGAAAATCAAATGAGACAATGTAATAATCGATATTTTTTGCAGAGGATTGGAGAAAAGGAGGGATGGTATGAGTCCCAAAAGAAAGATGAATCGTTTCTTCCCGTTGGTCATGTATCTATTTGTAATAGCCGTGTGTCTGGGGGCTTGCAGTTTGGGACCAAACCAGGGGCCAGCGGGGGAACCAAAGCGGACCGATGAGTATACGTTAAATTCGGAGCGAAGAGATTTAAATGAGTGGGTTACAAAGAGACCTGAGTCCTTCCAGAAGGATACGCCTGATGATTATATTTTGACTGCAACGGTGGATGTGAGTCATGAATCCGGAGTTGACCGAATTTCTTATGAGATTTTGGTAAATGAGGCTCGGGTGCCCATGGATAATGTCCTTCAGTCTTTTACCCTCGATCCCAACATGATAAATCGAATAGATGCCGGAGAGTTATTTCATTCCAATGTGAGCAATACACACGAGATTAGTTTAGGGCCAGACAAGGAACCGCTTGGATTGAGTTTGAGCAGAAGTTACGTCTTAAAGCCCAAGGCGGAGATCGACAGCAATATCCTCCAGCGTTATACAGATATGTATATCAAAATTTCATATGGCCCCAATGATCAGCGAACGGAAGATTATTTTTATATTCAGGCCGAGCCGTCTCCAAGGACGAATGAGTATATGAAGTCATGGGAGATAGAAAAATAGGAAAAAGCAGCGCATACCTGTTCCGTATGAGGAATTTCAGTAGACGCTGCCGGTTCATCTATTGAAATGATAAGGTTATTACCTTTCAAAATACTGATGCATCGTATCCCACATTCGATTGAACTCACTCCAGTTCAAATGATTCCAGCGTGCCAACCATCCGCAGATCATGCTCGCGGTTGAACTGTTTCCGTCTGTCTGCATCCGCGTACTCATCATGATAATGCATCAGTACGGTTTTCTGTCTCACTTCAGCGGGTAACTGCTCCAGATCCTTCAAAGAGGTGTGGGACTTGATCACCAGATCATGCATATGACATTCATGGAAAATCAGCTGCACATCAGCGGCGATCTGCTCCACCCGTTCCTGGTCGAGTGTACTGTCTGCACTGTAATAGAAGTAAGGCTTGGCGAGCAATCCATTGCTGACCATACCGGGAACATGCTGTGTCCGAAACGTCTCAAACGTCACGCCGCCCAGTTCAAATGTGCCTCCATCTGGCAGAGGAACGACATCGTAGTAATCGCTCATGGTACGTTCACCATCCGTTGTGTAGCGCATGCCGGGGGATAGAATGTTCCAGAGCGGATCTACCAATTGTTCGTGGATGAACAGACGGGGTTTGCGATCGCCGACAATCTGTGAGTAGTATCCGAGCATCTGTACACCATTAATATGATCTTCATGTAGATGCGTAATGAACACATTGTGGATATCGGTCATGGCGAATCCATATTCCTTAAGCGCTTTGGCGTTCGATTCTGGAAAATCAATGACCAGATGCGTGCCTCCGAATTCAGCCAGCATACTATTGTGATGCTGTTCCACGCTGAACATATCTCCTGTGCCGAGAAAAGTAATTTTCAATTCATTTCATCTCCTTGTGTGATCTTCAGATCAGCATCCTTGCGTTAAATCCAGTATACCTTGTTCCCGAATATATGCCTAAATCAACCTTTTTTGATAACGCTATCATTTTATATTGAACTTTGGTGGTAAACAGTGTAGCGTAAAGATGGGAAGTGAACCCATATGAACGTAAACTCACCTAAAGGGAGCGTGCGAGGCGAATGAAATCTTTTCTGGATGAACAATTTTTGCTGCACAATGAAACGGCGGTCAAGTTATATGACGATTATGCCAAAGACATGCCGATTATTGACTATCATTGCCACCTCAGTCCTCAGGAGATCTACGAGAACAAAACCTTTGGCAATCTTACAGAGGCCTGGTTATACGGTGATCACTACAAATGGCGGCTCATGCGCGCGAACGGAATTGAAGAGCAATATGTGACAGGTGGCGAAGGAGTGACCGATTACGATCGTTTCCTGGCATACGCCAAAACGGTACCCATGATGATTGGTAATCCGCTGTATGCGTGGTCTCATCTGGAATTACAGCGTTACTTCGGCGTCTACGAAGTTCTTAATGAGACAAGCGCACCAGCCATCTGGGAAAAAGTAAATGCCAAACTGAACAGTGACGGATTCGGTGCACGTGATCTGATTACCAAATCCAATGTCACGGTTGTATGCACAACCGATGATCCTACCGATTCACTGGAGTATCATCTGAAGATTCAGGAGATCGAAGGCTTTGATACAGCCGTATTGCCATCCTTCCGTCCGGATAAAGGGCTGGAGTTGAACCGCGATACCTTCACCGAATGGGTGGGCAAGCTGTCACAGGCATCCGGTACCGCGATTTCCGATTATGAATCCTTCCTTGCTGCGCTGGAGTCCCGAGTGGAATTCTTCCATTCCGTAGGCGGCAGAGTCTCTGACCATGCACTGGATTATGTTCCTTACGGTGTGGCTACGCGAGAAGAAGCGACTGCGATTTTTGCAAAGGCACTTGCAGGCCAGAAAGTAACTCGTGAAGAAGAGGACAAGTACAAGACGGTAACGCTGACGTTCCTCGGCAAACTGTATGCAGAGCGAGGCTGGGTGATGCAGTTCCACATCAATGCAGCCCGCAACAACAACACGCGCATGTTTGCCAAGCTTGGGCCGGATACCGGTTACGATTCCGTAAATGATACACCGCTATCGTCAGCGATGATTGGATTGCTCGACGCGTTGGAACAGCAGCAGGCGTTGCCCAAAACGATTCTGTATTCCTTGAATCCAAGGGATAATGAAGTGCTCGCTGCCATTATTGGCAGTTTCCAAGGTGGGGGCATTCCTGGCAAAGTCCAGCTTGGTGCGGCCTGGTGGTTCAATGATACAAAGGACGGTATGCTCGCTCAGATGAAAGCACTGGCGAATGTTGGATTGCTCAGCCGATTTGTCGGCATGCTGACCGATTCACGCAGCTTCCTGTCCTACACGCGGCATGAGTATTTCCGCCGTCTGGTCTGTAACCTTATCGGTGAATGGGCTGAGCAGGGCGAGGCACCGCAGGATCTGGAGCTGCTCGGTCAGATCGTACAGGGCATCGCTTACAACAATGCGAAAGAATATTTCCCGTTTGCCTCAGTGCTTAAAACGGTCTCTGCTTCACAATCTTGATACTTAACAAGCACACCTAAGCATGTAAGTTATGCAAAAACAGAGCTATCATGTTTCTTCTTTTCCATCGTAATAAAAAGCTCCCATTATATATTCGGGTTTTCATCCACCGGAGTATAGAATAGGAGCTTTTTTTGTAAGTTGAATTCATGGAATTGCACATAATAAGTATAGAAAGCTTCAATGACGGCAAAATGACAAACCCCATAACAAGCGCATATAAGCTCTTGTTATGGGGTTATATTGGTTATTTTTAGTTGTTTGACATCGGCTTCTTTCGAGAATATACTTAGTACACCTAATTAATTGTACATCTATTTAATCGTGATACTATTTAATAGATGTCCTATGATGTTGGATGTCTATGAAATGATAAAGAAAGAAGGAGGAACCCATTATGACTGGTATTGATCCGGTCGCTCAGAAGCTTTTGTACTCCATCATGCAGTTTAATAAAGGCAAATGGAGGCAACATAAACCTCATGGGCGCAATCACAATGAAATTATGGTGCTCGGTTGTTTGCTCCACGGGATGCATCCGGGAGAGCGGTTGAATTGGCAGGATAACCCGCCTGATTTCAATGACACGATCCAATCCAATCATCCCGGGATGAAAGTCTCGGAAATCAGTGCTTTGCTACGAGTGAAATCACCAACCATTACACCGGTGATTCGAGGCCTTGAGGACGAAGGGTTGGTCGAACGGACCATGGACCCGGAGGATCGACGTGCAGTGCGCATTACGATTACGGAAGCAGGCCGTGCTATTATTCGGGCTGCTCACGAAGAGCGTATGCAAATATTCAACAAGTTGGTTGCGCATCTGGGTGAGGACGATAGCCTTCAATTGGCCGAGTTGTTAACCAAGGTGTATACCTTTTTCGATACACTGCCTTCCCTGGAAAAAGATGATTCGACACAAGGAGATGATACGCCATGATGAAACTGTTTCGCATGCTGAAGCCATACCGAATTCCGATTATCTTCATTCTGGTTTTGGTACTGTTTCAGTCGCTTGCTGAATTGTACCTGCCTACACTAATGGCGGATATCGTGAATGACGGCATTATTAAGGGAGATATCCCGTATATCTGGCAGATTGGTGGGTGGATGCTGGTCATTGCGATTGGCGGAACAGCATGTTCGGTAATTGCCAGTTATCTCTCATCTCGAACAGCGGGTGGGTTTGCCAAACAACTGCGTAGCAGAGTATTCCGCCATGTGGAGAACTTCTCTCTCCAGGAGTTCGATAAGATGGGTACTGCTTCACTGATTACGCGTACGACAAATGACATTACGCAGGTACAGAACGTACTTACGATGATGCTGCGCATGATGATTATGGCTCCGCTCATGTGTATCGGGGGTATCTTCATGGCGGTATCTCAGGACGCCAAATTATCTACGATTTTCCTGGTCGTGCTTCCTGTTCTGGGCGGAGCCATTGCGTTGATTGGTGCCAAGGGTTTACCTTTGTTCAAAACCATTCAGAAAAAGCTGGACCGACTCAACCTGGTGCTGCGTGAGCAGTTAACAGGGATTCGGGTTGTTCGTTCCTTTAACCGTGGGGAGCATGAGAAAGTGCGCTTTAACGGGGCCAATACAGAACTGAGAGATTCATCGATCAAAGTTAATGTGCTCATGGCGACCATCATGCCTGTGATGATGCTGGTTATGAACTTTTCGATGATTGCCATCCTTTATTTTGGTGGACTTCGGATCGACAGCGGCAATATGAACATCGGTGCATTGATTGCCTTCATCCAGTATGCAATGCAAATCATGTTCTCACTTATTATGGTTTCGATGATCTTTGTCATGATTCCAAGAGCTTCAGCATCGGCAGAACGGATCAACGAAGTGCTTGATATGCAGCCGGATCTTAGCAACCCCGAGCAGCCTCGTGGTATGCAATCCATGCAGGGTATGATTGAGTTTGACAATGTAACTTTCCGTTATCCGGGCGCAGAGAATCCAGCTTTGTCCGATATCTCCTTTACAGCTCGCTCAGGTGAGACAACAGCCATCATTGGCGGTACGGGTTCAGGGAAATCGACATTGCTTAGTCTTATTCCACGATTCTACGATGTGACTGAAGGCAGTGTTCGGGTAAATGGTACGGATGTACGTGAGCTTCGGCAGGAAGATCTGCGTGCCAAAATTGGCTTTGTACCACAGAAGGCAGTCCTCTTCACGGGTACGATTACGGAAAATATCCGTCACGGGAAAGACGATGCCACAATGGATGAAGTTGTTCATGCAGCCCGTACGGCTCAGGCAGAGAATTTCATTACCGAGATGAAAGATGGATATGACAGCCTTATCGCACAAGGCGGTAACAACGTCTCTGGTGGACAAAAGCAACGTCTGTCCATCGCTCGCGCACTTGTTCGCCGTCCGGAAGTCTATATCTTTGATGACAGTTTCTCTGCTCTCGATTTCAAAACGGATGCTAAACTTCGTGCTGCGCTGAAGTCCGAAACGACAGAAGCGGCTGTGCTAATTGTAGCCCAACGAGTAAGTACAGTAATGGATGCCGATCGCATTCTAGTGATGGATGAGGGCCGAATTGTCGGTTCAGGAACACATAAAGAGCTGCTGGAGCACAATGAAGTGTATCGCGAGATTGTATCCTCCCAGCTGACAGAGGAGGAGATCGCATGAGTGAACGTACAGAACGCAAGTCGCCTCGTCCACCTGGTGGGCCGGGTCCTGGTCCCGGAATGGGCATGCGACCTCCCGCTGAGAAAGCGAAAGATTTCAAAGGTACATTGCGGCGATTGATTCGTTATCTCCAGCCCCATAGCTCTCGTCTATTGGGTGTACTGGTCGCAGCCATTCTGAGTACCGTATTTAGCATCATCAGTCCAAAGATCATGGCAGAAGGAACGGATATTCTCAGCCAAGGCGCCATTGCCATCCTTCAGGGTGTGCAGGGGGCCGGAATTGATTTTCCTGCATTGATGAAAGTATTATACCTGCTTGGTGGACTCTATCTGTTCAGTGCTGCATTTATGTATGTTCAGCAATACCTGATGGCCGGTGTGGCCCAGCGTGTTGTGTATGACATGCGTGAGCAGATCAGTGCGAAGGTCGGACGCCTTCCTTTGAAATATTTTGATTCCCGCACGACAGGGGAGACACTTAGCCGTGCCACGAATGACGTGGACAATATCAGTAATACGCTTCAGCAAAGCTTGGCACAGTTCATTACGTCTATCGTAACGATTGTCGGCGTAATTATCATGATGCTGACGATTAGTCCATGGATGACCTTGATCACGATTCTGACGCTACCACTCAGTGTGGTTGTTGTTATGCTGGTTGCATCCCGTTCGCAAAAGCACTTTGCGGGTCAACAGAAATCCCTTGGTGAACTGAACGGTCATGTCGAAGAAATGTACACGGGACACAAGGTTGTCAAAGCATTTGGACGTGAAGAACAATCCGTACAGCAATTTGAGAAGGTCAATGAAGAGCTGTATGAATCCGGCTGGAAAGCCCAGTTCATCTCAGGTATCATTATGCCGCTCATGAGTTTTGTGGGTAACCTGGGTTATGTGCTGATCTGTGTGGTCGGTGGGATCTTCGTTACACGCGGATCGATCTCTATCGGGGATATTCTGGCCTTCACACAGTATTCCCGTCAATTCACACAGCCGATTAACCAGATTGCGAATATCTCCAATATTATTCAATCGACGATTGCTTCGGCGGAACGTGTATTCGAGTTGCTGGATGAAGAGGAAGAAGTTCCAGAGTCCAAACAACCCGTGCAACTACAACAGCCTAAAGGTGCGGTTACGTTCCAAGGTGTTAATTTTGGATATAAAGAAAATGAACTGCTCATTCATAACATGAACATTGATGTGAAACCGGGACAGACGGTAGCCATTGTTGGACCAACGGGAGCCGGTAAAACCACCTTGATCAACCTGTTAATGCGTTTCTACGAAATTCAGGATGGTCAGATTACGATTGATGGTGCCAATATCGAGGACATGGAACGTGGCAAGCTGCGCAGTCTGTTTGGCATGGTGCTTCAGGATACCTGGTTGTTTAACGGAACGATTCGGGACAATATCGCCTATGGTCGAGAAGGTTCTACGGAAGAGGAAGTCGTCAAGGCAGCCGTTGCGGCACATGCGGATCACTTTATTCGTACATTGCCTGATGGTTATGACACAGTGCTGAATGAAGAGGCATCGAACATCTCTCAAGGGCAGAAACAGTTGCTGACGATTGCACGAGCGATTCTGGCGAACCCAGCTATCCTCATTCTGGATGAAGCGACGAGTAGCGTGGATACACGGACCGAAGTATTTATCCAGAAAGCGATGAATGATCTGATGAAGGATCGCACAAGCTTTGTCATTGCACACCGTTTGTCCACTATTCGCGGCGCCGATCTGATCCTGGTTATGGATCATGGTAACGTGATTGAACAGGGCAATCATGAGGAATTAATGGCAAGTCAGGGCTTCTATGCGGATCTGTATAATAGTCAGTTTGCGGAGCAACAACCACAGGCGATCTAAGATTACAGATGTAATTAAAAAGAATAGCCGGGAGCACCCTAATAGGGTTCCCGGCTATTTGTCGTATCTCCAGAGGATTGACGTGAGATATGAATTATTTATTTACTGATCCTTAGATTCCTTGGCAGGTTCATCTGCCTCGTTGCTAGAGATCGACTTCACTTCTATCTTCGCGTCGTCGCTATTCACTTCCTCCAGTGCAGACGGAGCAGGTTCACCCGGGATCAATTTGCGCTGCTCAATCATGCGTTTGACGACTTCATAACAGTCATCCACGTGTTTGTTACCCACATAGCGCATGGCCGTAAAGCTGAGTGCGGCTGCCAATCCCTGTCCTGCAAAGGGGACAAATTTGGCGACTGATTTGGTGGCTACGCGTACTCCGACTCTTTGCAGAACCTGTACCACCAATTCCTTAGTGATCATGCGACCGATAACTTTGCTTCCGATGGACATCACGAATCCATAGATCATGGATTTGGTCTCGGGGTCCATGCCGTCCAGCTGTTTTTGCGATAATCCGAATTTATTGTTAATGGCAGGCAACAGCTGCATCAGCATTCCCACATCAGCCAGTACGTCTGTACCGGGCAGCGGAACGAGTGTTGTACCGGCGGAAGCGGTAGCTCTTTTGCGAACCATGGTACGGCATTCCTTGCGAACTTGCTCCAATTGTTCCAACGTTGCCGGAATCATAGGGAATCCCTCCATTCGTATATGGTATAGATATAACCGTTTTGACTCATTTTGAATGGGTTCTCACCAGCAAAATTTGCAACCTTATGACATAAGGTGTGGAGAAACCTTTTTTCTCATGCATACTATTACGAATGAATGCCGATTAGGATGCATACTTAATTGGGAAACCTATTTTGGATCATGATGAGCGAGTAGCGCAGGGCTTGTTTACGGCTTCAACCTTTGTGGGTAAAGGGTAACAAGCATTGGAATGGAGGAAGAGAAGGATGGAGTTTAACAAAGCGTTGTTAATTCATCATCATCATTCGGGCAAGGCCAATCGTGAGAATACGGTGGGTATGGTGGCTGGTGTGCTGGCTCCTGCTGTTCACGAACTCGTCATTGTGCGCACGGATGAACCGGGTGAGGGAGAGAAGCTGTGTCGTGAGCGCGGGGAACAATTCGATGTGGTATTTATCCTGGGTGGGGATGGCACGGTGCATGAATGTGTGAATGGACTGGCTGATCTGCAACATCCTCCGTTGATTGGTGTATTGCCTGGAGGCACCTGTAATGATTTTGCGCGTTCGCTCGGCCTTTCACCGGATGCAGAGACTGCCGCACAAGAAATACTGGCAGGTCGGGTGGTATCCATTGATGTTGGACGAGCTAATGATCGGGTATTCACGAACTTTTTTGGCATTGGCTTAATCAGTGATGCATCGCAGAATATTAACGAGAATCTGAAAGGCGCGCTGGGTAAGCTCAGTTATTTTATCAGCACGTTACAGACAATCAGTCATACAGAGCCGTTTCGATATCAACTGGAGGCTGATGGGAAAGAGATGGAAGGCGAAGCTGTGATGATCTACGCAGCCAACGGCCGTTTTCTGGGAACCAATGCATTACCCTTTGCACCGGATGCGTTGCAGGATGGGGAGCTGGACGTACTCATTATTCATGAGACAGGCATTCCGCTGCTGCGAGAGATACTATCGCACAAGCCGGAGGGAGATTGGCAACCTCAGAGTGAGAGCATTTCATACTTCAAGGCATCTACGCTAAAAGTGAAGACAGATACGCCGATGTCAGCCGATACGGATGGCGAATTATATATGAAGACACCCGCCGAGCTGTCGGTGCTGACGGGTCATCTGAAGTTTCTAACCGGGGAGGGGTATTAAATCCCCGGTTTTTTAGTTTGATTTTAGCTGATCGGAAACTCAATCATTCCCTGTCTGATCTTTCATATGACGTTGTCTAAACTCATCCTCTAACATGCTCATCTGAATCGCATCATGGTATTGATGATTGTAGAACAAGACTTCCCGCTTCACACCCTCGCGTTGAAATCCGAGCTTCTCATACGTGCGAATGGCTCGCTCGTTGAAGGCGTACACCTCAAGCTCAATTCGATGCAAGTTACAGATGCCAAAGCCGTAGTCCAGCATAAGCAGTAACGCCTCGCTACCGTAGCCTTTTCCTTGCTGCTCCGCCTGATCGATGGCAACCCGGATATGCGCACTGCGATTCTTGGCATGCATGTCCATCAGGACGACATCTCCGATGATTTGGTCATTTTCCTGCAAAGCAATGAGTAGCATGAGTCTGGAGTCATCCTGTGCTGCATTCTCAACGTAACGTTCAACCTGAGTGCGTGTGAAACTGTTCTGTGTACCTGTCAACCTACGCATCTCGGCGTCAAACAGACCGGGGAAATAAGCATCCACATCTGTAGTCTCGAAAGGACGCAGATATATGCGCGACGTTTCCAGCAGACGGGGGATACGTGGGGATGGTTTTGAATGTGACATAAGTTGTTTCCTCCTAAAATATTAACGGAATAACGGTTCAACATTCCATATTTCATCTTGTGCTGCCTATCGGCCAACGTATAAAAAGGTCTTTAGTTCCGCTTAACCGCTCCATCCAGAAACAGGGCTACCAGTTCCTGCGCAAGTTCCTCAATGCTGCCACCATTCATGTTGCGTACATCTTCGCGATTGGCGAGCATCAGCAGTGATGTAAACGCATGGGCAAGCAGCATGGGGTTCCCGACACGCAAATAACCATTGTCCATCTCCTTCTGAAAATGGGTGGCTAGCACTTCAAAGATACGAACCTCCGCTTCTCGAATCTGGGCGAGTTGCTCCGTATCCAGATGTTTCTCGGCTTCTCGCATCATGGTCTCCGTTTCAATATGGGAGTGTTGCATCTTCGCTTCCGCAACCTTAATCAGCCGCTCTTGCAGCGTACCAGGTTCATCCAGACGGAGCGAAGTCTGCTGCATGCCCATTGCCATCATGCGGGTAATGGCAACGGTGAACAGATCGGCTTTGCTGGAGAAGTGATAATAGATCGATGCTTTGGTTACATTGCATAATGAAGCAATCTGTTGGAGAGAGACAGGTTCATACCCGTACTCCATAAACAGACGTGAGGCAGTCATCAATATGTTGGATTGCACAGATGCTTGATCTGCACCCGTTTTGGGTCTGCCCGGTGACCGGGGAATGTTTGTTTTTTTGCTCATGGGTACATACCTCTTTACGTATTTAATTGCTTGTTAGACGTGTTCACAAAAATAACGATTGCATAATTAACCTTCCGGTATATATAATTAACTCGATTATACTATGACCCGTGGTTCATTACTATAACATCACAAAAATAGGGCCTCATAGAAACAATATAGGGAGATGAAGAGACGATGCAGGAAGGTTCGGGTTATGGCCGCTGGGTTGCTGGCAAACGAAGCAAATGGATTACGCTGTTGGTATGGATCATTATCGCCGTTGTGCTTGGTATGGTATGGCCTGCTGTAGGTGATCGTGAAACTAATAACGCGCAGGATCTAAGTGAGTCCAAACCATCGGTTCAGGCAGCTGCACTTGCTGAGAAGGAATTTCCTGGCGGCGAAGGACTGCCCGCACTGATCGTATGGCGTCAAGCCGGCGGTCTGACGGATGAGCAGATTCAGAACATTCAGGCATTAACGGAGCGACTGGATCAAGATCCGGTAGAACAACAGCAGTCCGTTGTGCCACTTTATCAATTGCCGCCACAGGCATTGAAAGGCCAGCTTTCGGAAGACGGAAGCACCTTGGTTATGCCACTTTTCTTCAATGAAGGTGCCGATTCGGAACAATTGAAGGAAGGTATTGAAGCGCTTGAGCAAAAAACACAAGACATCTTCGGGGCGAACCCGTTCGATGTAGCTATAGATGATACCAATACATTGGTTGCCCGTGTGACAGGGCCAGTAGGGATATCCATTGATGCGAGCGGACTTTTCTCCTCCGCCGATGTATCCTTGCTAATCGCAACGGTTGTACTGGTATTAGTACTGTTGCTGTTGATCTATCGTTCGCCGGTATTGGCGATTATCCCGATCATTGCCGTTGGATTCGCGTATATGGTGACAAGCCCCATTCTCGGATTCATGGCGGATCAGGGCTGGATCACGGTGGACGCACAGTCGATCTCAATCATGACCGTATTGTTATTTGGAGCAGGAACGGATTACTGTCTGTTCATGATCTCCAGATACCGCCAAATTCTCTATCATGAGCCGGATAAAAAGAAAGCCATCTTCCAGGCAATTACCGGATCATCCGGCGCCATTGCCATGAGTGGATTCACGGTCGTTGCAGCACTACTGGTGCTGTTGCTGGCTGAATATGGTGCATATCATCGCTTTGCCGTACCATTCAGTCTGTCCATCTTTATTATGTTTATTGCAAGTCTGACGCTGGTTCCAGCCCTTCTTGCGATCTTCGGTCGGGGTTCATTCTACCCGTTCGTACCGCGTACCCATGAGATGGAAGTGGAACGTGCGAAGAAAAAAGGAAAACCAGCTCCTGCCCCGCGCAAAGTGAAGGAAAGCTGGATTGGCCGTATTGTAGTAACGAAGCCATGGACCGTTCTTGCAATTACGTTGGTATTGCTGGGAGGACTGGCGGCGTTCTCTACTCAGGTGAAATTCACCTACGATCTGTTGTCTTCCTTCCCGGAGGATGTACCTTCCCGCGAAGGGTTCACGGTCATTGGTGAACAATTCTCTCAAGGTGAGCTGGCTCCTGTCAAAGTGATCGTGGATGCCGAAGGTAAAGAAACTGATCTGAAGCAGCGTCTCGAATCACTGGATTACATTAGCAAAGTAGGCGATGCTCAACAGGGTGCCGAGAATGCCAACATTACCGCCTTTGATGTGGAGTTCAATCTGAATCCATATTCCATGGAGGCAATGCAGCATATCCCGGATCTGCGAGCTACTGCGGAACAGGCGCTTCAAGATGCCGGAGTAACCAATGCGGACAGTAATGTCTGGCTCGATGGTCAGACGGCTGAACAGTATGACATTGAAGTGGCTGGAGAACGGGATGCCAAGATCATTATTCCAGTGGTCATCGGTATGATTACTTTGTTGTTACTATTATACTTGCGTTCAGTTGTAGCTACGGCGTATCTGATTGCAACGGTCGTTCTATCGTATTTCTCTGCACTGGGTCTGGGTTGGATCATCATTCACTACGGACTTGGCGCAGATGCCATTCAGGGAGCGATTCCGCTGTATTCCTTTGTATTCCTCGTGGCACTCGGTGAAGACTACAACATCTTTATGATCTCTAGCATCTGGCAGAAACGTAAAACGATGCCGCTTCGTCAAGCGATTAGAGAAGGTGTTGGCGAGACAAGCTCTGTTATTACATCTGCGGGTCTGATCTTGGCAGGAACATTTGCAGTACTTGCTACATTGCCAATTCAGGTGTTGGTGCAGTTTGGTATAATTACAGCTGTTGGTGTGATGTTGGATACCTTCCTGGTTCGTCCGTTCATGGTACCGGCGATCACCGCATTGCTGGGTAAATGGGCCTTCTGGCCAGGAAAGTATGTTCCAATTGCAGAGAAGAATGAGGAGAAACAGAACCAGTCCGTGTAATGCATGGATTGGGTGAGGTGGACGGCGAGGCTTCAAGCTTGCTGTCCATTTCTTTATTTTTATAGCATTGAGAGTAGAACGGTATGTCCTCCTGAGATGGAATGGTGGAACTGTAAAATATCCGCATGATGAGGTGTGATCCTTGTTTTCTTTGCATGGGGAAGGTTTACGTAGCCAAGGGTTTTGGGACATAATAGAGGAAGCGTCGGCTTAGGGCAGGCGGATGAATTAACAACAATGGGACAACCAGGGGAAGGATGAAAGCAAGCATGACGAACCAACTTAATGTGTATTTTAACCATGACGGCGGCGTGGATGACCTCGTATCGCTGTTCATGCTTCTGCAAATGGACAATGTACATGTAACCGGTGTATCGGTTATTCCGGCAGACGGATATCTGGAGCCAGCAACAGATGCCAGCCGTAAAATCATCGATCGTTTCGGTACATATTCCGTAGAGGTATCCAAATCCAACTCCAGAGGGAAAAATCCATTTCCTGCGGCGTGGAGACTGCACTCCTTCTATGTAGATGCACTTCCTGTACTGAACGAATCCGGCAAAATGGAAGCGCCACTTTCTGCTGTTCCGGCACACCAGCATCTGATCGAGAAAGTGCGCAATACCGAAGGCAAAACGTTGCTTCTGTTCACAGGCCCACTGACGGACCTTGCGCGTGCACTGGACGAAGCACCAGACATTGAAGAGAAAATCGACAAGCTGGTATGGATGGGCGGCACATTCGAGCTTGGTAACGTAGAAGAGCCTGAGCATGACGGCACAGCTGAATGGAATGTATTCTGGGACCCGGAAGCGGCTTACCGTGTATGGCAGAGCGGTATCCAGATCGATCTGGTTGCACTGGAAAGCACGAACAAAGTACCTCTGACTCCAGCCGTTCGTAACCGCTGGGCAGCAGAGCGTCGCTTTGAAGGCGTTGACTTCTTGGGTAACTGTTACGCAGGTTGTCCGCCACTGGTGTACAGTGAGACGAATTCCACATACTATCTGTGGGATGTGCTGACAACGGCTTCCGTTGGACGCGAGGACATCGTGAAGAAGAAAACGGTAAACTGTATTGTCATCCCGGATGGTCCTAGCCAGGGCCGCACGGTGGAGCAAGCAGACGGACGCCCAGTACAACTGGTGTATGATACCGATCCGGAAGCGTTCTTTACGTATATGACGGATTTGGGTAAAAAAGCTGCTCCGCAGCGCTACTAATTCAGGCAGCCTTAAGGCTTGCCAACATTAAAGGTACAACAAAAATAAAGCCGCAGGCAGTGTCCGGAAATGGGGTTGACCCCATGTTCCCGTCCCTGCCGTGCGGCTTTTTTGTTGTGGGCTGATTTTAAAGATTGAACTAATTATTTTACACGAGAACGTAGAGGGCAGAAATAATCTGAAGAAGCGTAGCGTTCGCCTTTATCCTCAGATTTTCACCATTGTAAAATTGAAAAAAAAATTCTGAGGATAACAGCGATCGGAAGGTTGTTCTGTCATCGAAGTGGCATGTGTGAATATTCTTTAGTTCAATCTATATAGCATCCTAAGCTGCTCGCTATATTTTAAATCGACTAATCAATCCGTTCAGCTCACTGGATAATACCCGCAGAGATTCTGCGGATGCACTCATTTCATCCATGGATTGAAGTTGGCTTCCGGTAGCGTGCGACACCTTCTGGATACTCGAAGAGGATTCACGCGAGATATGCTCCATGTCCTCCACGGAAGCGGACACTTCTTCTGCACTGGCAGACAGTTGCTCGGATGCTGCGGATACTTCGTGCAGACGTTCATTCATCGTCTCAATCCCGGTATGAATGGATGTGAACGAACGGCCTGCCTCCTGAACAACAGCGAGACCAGACTGTACAGCTGAAGTGCTGGCCGACATATGGTCCGACAACAGGGCAGTCTGGCGTGTCATCTCGGCGATCAGTTCGGTGACATGCTGGGAAGACTGCTCTGATTCCCCCGCAAGCTTGCGAACCTCTGAGGCAACCACCGCAAACCCGCTGCCATGCTCTCCTGCACGAGCGGCTTCAATACTCGCATTAAGTGCGAGCAGATTGGTCTGTGAAGCGATACCTTTCATTAGATGTGCTACCGACTCAATTTTATCGGAATACTGCTCCAGTTGGGAGGTGGAGGCGACCATCTGCACATTCGCCTGATGAATTTTGTCCATGCTGTCCATCGCTGTGTTGATGTTGGCTTGACCTTGTACTGCGTTATTGGTTGTTTCCTGCGAGACATCTGCGACCATGGAGGAAGAATTCGCAATGTGCTGCATGCTACGCGTAATTTCTTCCATGGCTACTGTAACTTCGCCCGCACGAGCCACCTGTTCAGCAGCTCCACTGGCTGTATGATTCGTATGCTCGGCAATGCGCTGACTGGCTTCCGCAGTCGCTTGTGAATGTTTGGATACTCCCTCTGCAGCCTGTAGCAGAGAATCGGAGCTTTGACGGATACCGGTCATGACATCCCGTGTACCTGTGACCAGATGTTTGAATTCAGAAGCTAGCTGTCCGACCTCGTCCTTTCGTCCAAGTTCGACGTTGACGGTCAAGTCGCCTTTTCCCACCTGAGCAATTAACTTCTTCAGCTTCACCAATGGACGGGTCAAGTAGTGGGCGAATCCATACACCAACAAGACACTGAGCAGCACAATCGCCAGCGCTGTCCAGATCATGGTCATACGGTTGCGAGACATCAGTTCATAGACCGCAGTGGAGTCCAAATCCGCACCGACCAGCCCCAGCACTTTCCCGTCAGTCCCATGAATGGGTACATACGCTGTAATGGTAGCGCCATATTCATCCTGGGTGAGTTCGCCTCGAATAGGTTCGTTCTGCTCAAAAGCCTGTAGCATACCCTCATAAGGGGTCTCTTCTGCAGAGCCGTAAGGGGAGAAGTCATCCTCTGCCACATTGGCAGCAGCCCCATCCACAACGTAGAAATACGTAGCCGTTCCATTTTCTTCGCGTGTACCGAGTGTGTACAGATACTTGAGCCCATTGGCTTCACGCAGTTGACTGAGCTGTTCACGCAATGTGCCATAATACGCTGTCTCATCCTGTCCGGTACTGAGTGGTGCGTACAGGGAAGTATCAATCAATGCTGCTGCCCGTTCGGCCACAGCCTGTGCCTGCATGCCCATGGACTGCTCGACCAGTTGAGCTGATGAGCGGTACATGGTAATGCCAAGAACCGCACCCGAGGCCAGCATTAGACAGGAAAAAAATAAAAAGATCCGCATAAACAAACTGTTCATTGGTAAAAGTGTTCCCCCTTGATCTGTTGGATGAATCGTCTCTGTGTCTCTTTACATTGGTATAGGCCGTTCTTCTTTGGTTCGTATGTATGGTATTTCCAATGTTCACTTTTCTAATTGGAATATCGGCATCTGGGCGATAAAGAATTAGCCCCCGAGTCAATCAGATTCGGGAGCTAAGTACGTTTTAATCCTATACAACGTTATTACATCGTTCCGCCGCCCTGGCGGATGGAGGCAGGGATCTTTTCAGGTCCCTGATTAATATACCTATTGATAAAAGTACCCACTTTGGCATCATCAAATTGATCGAGCTTCATCGTTTTGGTCCAAGCAGTCACGACGACTTCACTGCCTTCCGGAATGTCTTTGTTGGGTACGGCCAGTATACCTGCTCCGGCTTCGCGGAATTTGACGAGGTATTTCAGATGCTCCTTCAAGTCCTCGCTTGCATTCTCACGATAATAGATGATGATATCCCCATGCTCCAGATTGTGTACCAGGTAATTATAGCCCGGGAAGTCGGTGTAAAATCCAAACTTGATATCATGCGGGTTATGCGGCCCTGAAGTCGGGATCTTCATCTCATACTGGATGGGGTCCTCTGTATGGTCTGCCCCATAGTATTTATCGTCAGTCACATCAATTGTCGCATTGGCGTCCAGATCGGCTACATCATATTTTGCCCCTGCACCCTGCAGGAAGAACAGACCAAGCGTAACAATTGACACAGCCATCAATGCATGAGCAACCAGCCGGAGGGACCGACTTTTTTTCTGGATGTCTGCCCGTTCCTTCTTTTTCATATGGCCCAGGACTTTGCCTTGTGTGCGTGATGCCCAGATATAGGCGGCGATGGAGAACAGTAACATGATTGCACCTATAATAAGCCACAGGTAGGAAGTGCCTGTCTCGTGTTCCATTTGCATATGATTCATATGAGTCATGTCCATAGAGAGTTCCTCTGCTTTCTTTGTAAAATGAGTGATCGATACACTACATGTCGTAGTGTTAATGGCAATGTTGAATGATCTCATGACGTAACGGGCGTTGCTGAATCGGTTTGTTACGTAAATAAGAACATACCTATTGCACTACACATTATAGTGTATGACATATGCCCAGCGCAACGATGTCTTAGAAAACATAAAAAAGACCTTCCCGGCGTGAGCAGGGAAAGCCTAGTATGAATCTAAAGAGTCAGAAAATTTATATTTATTGGAATAACCATTTACACGAAAACGTAGAGGACAGAAAGAACCTGAAGAAGCAGAAGCGTTCGCCTTTATCACCAGATTTTCAACCTTTGTAAAAGTGAATTAAAAAAAATCTGGAGATAACAGCGATCGGAAGGTTGTTCTGTCATCGAAGTAACAAGTGTAAATCAGCTTTATTCCAACTAAACCCGTTTACAGACGGCCAAACGGTGACATCATCAATCCGATCAGTCCCATAATAACTTCACCCAACAAGCGATACACAATAAAGAACACGACCACATTGGCGATCAGCACGCTGTACATGCTGTCGATGGCTGCTTTGGTACGATTCAGTGGATATTGGAATAGCACCGAGTTCAGAGCGACAAAGATAATGATATACGAGACAGCGAGCAATGAGATCGCGATGGAATACGAGATGATGATAAACAGATTCGCCAGAACAAGGGATACGACAGCAGGAACAAGCAATGTACCGAACTGGGCAACCAACGTTTTGGGACGGAATGTTATTTTTTCAATCTTCAGAATAGCGTACATCAGTGCAATCGAGGCAATTAGGATAATGGCGGTGAACAACAGCGGCCGAATAAATCCACCAATGAACAAGCCATCCATGCCTATACGGCTAAAGGTAATTAAGAAGTATGTAGAAGATAGGACTGCAATCAGCGCCATCGTTAGCCATCCGTTTAGTGAATGCTGATCACCAACGGTTTTCATTGCCTGATAAGGACGGGCCAATACACTGAGGAAATAGGATAGATACTGTTTGCTTACTTCTTTGGCTTGCTGAACTTTCTCATTCTGCACGATATTATTCCACTGATTGGAGCTGTTGTCTCCTGCAGAAGCATGATCCTGGGTGTCTGTTGAATCTGTAGACTGTTGCTTCTGAGTAGAGACAGATGGTGTGTTGGATGGAACGGGTGCCTGTGAAGATGTGGCTTGCGTACTGGACCAACGGGTGTATTCGGGTTCTGAAGCAGCAGCAGATTCCGGGTTCGGTACAGGAGATGGCGAAGAGGTTGTTTGAGTTAGATTAGAGCCGCACCTCTCGCAAAAATGGGCATCTCCATTTTCATGATTACATACTGGACATTTCATGGGTTAAGCCTCCAATTTCTAGAAAATAAAAACAGGTAAACATTGTGTCTCATTTTAACGGTTGATGACGAAGTTTGTCTATGTTTCGCAGGAATTAATACCCCTACAGAGCGAAAGTTGAAACGAAGCCTCGAATGCTGTGTATTAAAGCGGGGATTAGAAGCAATAATAGTATAGGAATGATATGCAGGCATATTAATGTAAATTCACTGTAGTATAAGACGAATTGTTTTCGGCGGATAATGTCTCATCGTTCGCTTTTATGTGTTATTCTCATGTTAACTATATCTTTTGGGTTGCCTATGATCGTATATTTATGTATAATCAATCGTGTTAACACGTCGAATGTACGGTAGTAAGAGATGTGGGTGAGTTCATGGAACTACTGGACAGCAATGAGAGCAAGAAGAAGATGTGCCAGTATTATAACGAAATTTCGAAGGAACTGTTCGGATTTGGCACCACTCTCCTGAGAGTGACCATTGACCAGAATATTGTGACCTTCTACGCGAAGCACCGACGTTCACCGCGCTCTGACGCCCTGGAAGGGGAGGCCCCCGGCTTAAAGCTGGAAGTGGACTTCCGCATGTCTGTCTTATATAAGAAGAAATTCCGGGAGAAGCTCGAGCAACACATGGGTTTGCCAATTGAAGCTATATTGCGGGATTATGATGCGTCCACCCAGTGGGCGATCACGAATGTGATTCTGGAACAGGCCTAAGAATGGATCGGCAGGATTGATTCTTGTTGATGTATACGGTGGTTATGGCCCGGATTCATGATCAGGTTCCGTACAATTTCATATGATGGCGTCTGTCTTCGGATTGATTCTGAAGCAGAAACCGATGATGTACCGGCAGCGGGTGTCGCTTTCCTTTGTTTACGAAGAAAAGTGTTCTTGTTTATACAAGAGCACTTTTCTTTTTGTTTTTTCATACACATCACATATATCAGGGGGAATCAGGATCATGATGAAAAAGTGGATTAGCGGTTTGGCAGCAGTGGCAATGACATCAGTATTACTTGCAGGTTGTGGCAGCACAGAGGATGCAACAGGCGGATCAGGCAGTGGGGGAACAGCAGCTACCAAATTGGTTATCTCCACTTGGGGATTCTCGGAAGATTTCTTCAATGAATCGGTATTTGGTCCTTTTGAAAAAGAACATAATGTAGACATCGTGCTCGAAGTCGGCAATAACGCTGAACGTCTGAACAAAATCCGTCAGGGTACATCGAATGTCGATGTCATCTACCTTTCTGACTACTATGCACAACAAGGTATTGATGAAGGTCTGTTTGAGAAAATCGATCGCTCCAAAATTCCAAATGTAAATGACATTTATGATATTGCCAAAGCACCACTTGGTGAAGATTACGGCCCGGCCTACACGGTTGGACAGCTCGGTATCGCTTATAACCCGGACCTCGTATCCAAAGAAGTGACTTCATGGAGTGACCTGTGGGACCCAGCGTTCGAAGGTAACCTGACGATCCCGAATATTACGGCAACGGCTGGCCCAATGGTTGTGGATGCAGCTTCCCGTGTAGCTGGAAATGATACGTTTAATGAAGATGCGGCATTTGCTGAACTGAAAAAACTGAGCGGCAATGTGGTGAAATTCTATAGTCAAACGTCCGAGTTCGTGAACATGTTCTCCCAGGAAGAGATTGCAGGCGGACCGATCATGGAAATGTATTTCAAAGATCTGAAAGCAGCTATTCCTAATGCAAAGTTTGTTACACCTAGCGAAGGTGCATATGCCGTGATGAACACGATCAATGTGGTAAAAGGAAGCAAAAACAAAGAGCTGGCTGAAGAGTTCATCAACTGGCAGCTGAGTCAGGATGTACAAGCGAAATCTGCCAAAGCTAAAGTCGATTCCCCGGTAAACACCAAGGTTGAACTGACTGCTGAAGAAGCAGAAGGCGTAACATATGGCGCTGACGTTGTTGAGAAGCTGAACAAGCTGGATATGGAATTTGTGAATCAACAGGTTAAAGGCTGGACAGATCGCTGGAACCGTGAAATTGCACAATAAAAAAACCGAGTTTCTTAAAAGTTATCTTTGATCAACATGTTGAACTTATATCATTTGCAGCAAGCAACCATATCACCGCATAGGAGTTGAGAACGGATGAGTGAAGCGCTGAATCGCATCATTCTGGATGTGGACACGGGTATTGACGATGCACTGGCGATTTTGCTGGCAGTTAAAAGCCGGAAGCTGGACATCCTCGGCATCACCACGGTCTGTGGGAACGTATCACTCCAGCAGGCAACAGAGAATACATGCAAAATTCTTGAACTCGCGGGTGCACCAGCGATTCCGGTGATTGCCGGAGCAGCTGGACCACTCACTCGCAAGTCGCATTATGAACACCGGGTACATGGACAAGACGGATTGGGCGGTGCACTGCCTGATCCGGCCGTGTCTAAGAAAGCCGAGGAAGGTTTTGCGCCAGACTTTATCGTGGAGCAAGCCAAGTTGTATCCAGGCGAGCTGACCTTAATTATGACCGCACCCTTAACGAACCTGGCACTCGCGCTGATGAAGTGTCCTGAATTACCTTCTTTATTGAAGGAAGTCATCTTCATGGGTGGTGTGGTTCGCGGACATGGCAACATTACACCAACCGCCGAGTACAACACATACGCTGATCCAGAGGCCGCACGCATCGTACTGCATGCAGGCATCGAGAAGCTTACCCAAGTGGGACTGGATGTAACGCGTCAAACGCTGCTGAATGAAGCAACGATTGAGCGTCTCACTGATCCTGCACTGCGCGCGTACGTGGCTCAGAGCACGGAGATTTACATCAACCGTTATGAACAAATGAACGGTGTCCGCGCTTGCGCGTTACATGATCCATTAGCCGTGGGCGTAGCCCTTGCCCCGGAACTGGTAGGACGCAAATCGTATTATGTCGATGTCGAAACCGCCAGCCGCTTGTGCGATGGCCAGATGATATGCGACTTCCAAAACCGTCTGGGCGAGCAACCCAATACCCTCGTCTGCGAAACCGTAGACGCAGAAGCATTCCTTGAACTGTTTATCAACGCGTTAAACGCGTAGTTGCTCTGCCCCAATTAGATATTTATACGATTGCGGAGAGTGCAGAACCGATCTGGAGAAGCGAAGCGTTCCCCTTTATCCCCCGATTTTTACCTATGAAAGTGAATCAATAAATCGGGGGATAACAGGGATCGAAGGACGGTACTGCAATCGGAGTACTCAAGTATCAATCTCGAATTAAATTTACAAGTCAGGAGTATCGCGATGAAGAAATCAGTAATCTACTGGCTATTGCTGCCGGGATTCGTGTTTTTGGCGGCATTTATGATCATTCCGATTGTCCTGACGATCGGGTCGACGTTTTTCCAAGAAAACTCCTTCACGTTTGAAGGATACATGCATTTTTTCAGAGACCCATACTTTTTGAAAATATTGCTTACGACGCTGCAAGTCAGCGTGGTCACCACCATCGTCTGTGTGGTGCTCGGATTCCCGACAGCTTATTATATTTCGCAGAAAGCACCGCGCCGCAAAGGCATTTTGCTGGCACTGGCGATCTTCCCACTGCTGACGAGCCCGGTCGTGCGCTCGTTCAGCTGGATGATCATTCTTGGACGCAAAGGGTTGATCAATAACACCCTTGTTGGCCTGGGCATCGTGGACAAGCCGCTGGATATTCTGTACACGCCGGCAGCGATGATGATTGGTCTGACGCATCTGTTCCTGCCACTGATGATTATCTCTCTGGTCGGTGTACTTGAGAACATTGACGGTGACCTGCTCAAAGCAGCACAAAGTCTGGGTGCATCGCGCATTACGGCATTCCGCCGGGTCGTGTTCCCACTGGCTGTGCCAGGACTTGTGATCGGAGCCGTGCTTGTCTTTGTCGGAAGCCTAACGGCGTATACCACACCTGCCCTCCTTGGAGGCAAGCAGCGTGTAATTGCTACGTTCCTGTATCAGAACGCCATGACCCTCAACGACTGGTATCTGGCCTCGGTTGTTGCCGCGATTATGATTGTGATTACATTTGTCGTCGTCGGTGTCATGAACAAAATGGCCAAAACTTTAAATCCGAAGGGGTAGACATATGCGGGAGAAACATATCGGGCTGGGCCTGTTCAGTCTGCTGGTCTTTATCTTTCTGCTGGGCCCGCTTCTGATCATATCGGTCACTTCGTTTGAACCGGGAACGGTACTCAAATTTCCGCCGGAAGGGTTCTCCCTCCGCTGGTATGAGAATATTTTCAACACAGGCGGTTTCCTCCGCACATTCCAGACGTCCATTATCATTTCCCTGTTGGGGAACCTGTTGGCACTGGTGCTCGGAGTTCCGGCTGCGTATGCACTTAGTCGTTACGATTTCAAAGGCAAGTCCGTGCTGAACGCACTGTTCCTGTCCCCGGTACTGATTCCGGGAATCGTGCTTGGTTTTACATTGATGAAATACCTGATCGTAATCTACCATCTGCCGATGTACCTCGGATTGTTGATTGGTCATACGATTATCATGCTTCCATTTATCATTCGAGTTATCGCGTCGAGTCTGTCGAGCTTTGACTTTGCAGTGGAAGAAGCTGCGCTGAGTCTTGGTGCGGGACGGGTAAGAACGTTCTTCACGATCGTGCTTCCTAACATCCGCTCAGGAATTATCGCCGCGGTGTTGATTGCCTTCTTGGAGTCCTTCAACAACGTGGACATCTCGGTGTTTATGACCGGACCAGGGGTAAGCACATTACCGATCCAGATGCTGACGTATGTGGAGAATTATTTTGACCCAACGATTGCAGCGATTTCCGTGCTTTTGATGGTACTGACCGGACTCTTAATGTTCGTGATCGAACGGATCATGGGCGGATTTTCATACTTTACTAAACGTTAATTGGAGGCGCAGAACGCTATGGCATTGCTGACATTAGACCACGTATCCGTGGCATACGATAAGCAGACAATCCTGAAGGATTTTCAGTTGGAGCTGGAAAAAGGTAAACTGCTCTCCCTGCTCGGACCGAGCGGTTGCGGCAAAACAACTACGCTGCGCCTCATCGCCGGATTTCTGGAAGCATCACAGGGCAAGTTTATGTTCGGCGGCAAGGATTATACGAAGGTTCCGGCGAACAAGCGGAACTTCGGATTTGTATTTCAGAGTTATGCGTTATTCCCGCATCTGTCTGTCTATGACAACGTGGCCTTTGGCCTGCGGATGCGCAAGGTGAAAGACAAGGATATCTCTTCCCGTGTGATGCGAATCCTGGAAGTCGTTAACCTGAATGGATTTGAGAAACGTTTTCCACAAGAACTGTCTGGTGGACAGCGTCAGCGTGTGGCGATTGCCCGCGCATTGGTGATTGAGCCTGATCTGCTCCTCTTTGACGAACCACTCAGTAACCTGGATGCCAACCTGCGCCTCAACATGCGGGTGGAGATTCGCCGCATTCAGCAAGAGCTGGGCATTACAACGCTGTATGTCTCTCATGACCAGGAAGAGTGCTTCTCGATCTCGGATCAGGTAGCGATTATGAACAAAGGCTTGGTCGAGCAGCTCGACCGCCCGGAAACGATTTTTAAATATCCGGCAACGGAGTTTGTCGCACGGTTTATCGGGTTCCATAATTTCATTGAATTTGCGGATCGCAGCGATGCAGGTGAACTCATCACATTGCATGCAGGTGGCCGCACGTTTACGGCAACAGCTCATCCTGGAACAGCACGTCCCGGTGCTCGTAAAGGCGCGATTCGCCCGGATGATCTGATCGTTAGTGGAGATACTTCTGCGGATGTGGTGAATGCTTTGCCGGGGATTATCAAAGTCAGCACGTATCTGGGACGCAGCTATCAGTATGTAATTGAGACGGAACTCGGTGATTTCACAGCAAATCAGGAGATGGAAACACCGTACCTTAGTGGGCAGCGTGTTAGCCTGATTTTCCCACAGGACAAGCTTGTATTGGTAGAGTAGTCGTAAATGTAGGGAGTAGCTTGAGGAAATAAGAGCAGTAAAGAAGACAATTCATACGATGATTCCGGACGAGGCAGTGGTACGCAATCAAGTGCATTGCATCAGATTAAAGTACAGGTTCATTGTCCAGTCCGAATCGCGGTGAAATGTTTGTGAAGAAGGAGATTATGCCCCATGCGTGCAGATCAACTAATTATGAATGTACATGTGTATAACAGTTATTATAAACGGTTTGAAATGAACAACGTAGCTGTGTTGGACGGCAGATTCCTATATGTTGGACCCGGCGGACCTGAGTTGATTCAGGCAGATGAAGTCATCGATGCGCGGGGAAGATACATGATTCCTGGCTTGATCGATATCCATCTGCATATCGAAAGTACGATGGTGACACCGGAAACCTTCTCTCATGGTCTGATTGGCTGCGGGGTAACGTCCATTGTAGCTGAACCTCATGAGATGGCAAATGTCTTCGGGCTGGAAGGTGTGCAGGAGATGATGGCTGCGAGTCGGGAGACGACCGTGGACATGTTCTATGCGATCCCAAGCTCGGTTCCAGCGACCCCGATGGAGACAACAGGTGGTTCGATTGAGATTGAAGATATGGATGTGTTGCTCGCGACTGGCGAGATCATCTGTCTGGGCGAGATCATGAACTATGTCGATGTCATCCGTGATCCAGAGTGCAAGACGAACCAGATTTTACAGCATATTCGCAAAAACTATCCTGATCTTGTGATAGAAGGTCACACACCGAAACTGCTTGGACTCGATCTGCATCGACTGATCTACGCAGGTATCGATTCCGATCATACCCATCAGAGCATTGAGGGATTACAGGCGCGGATTGCGGCAGGTATGTTTATTGAAATTCAGGAGAAATCGATGACCCCGGAAGTCATGGAGTACCTGATTCAACATGATGTGGCGCAGCATTTCTGCTTTGTAACGGATGATGTGATGCCGGATTCACTGGTGGAGCATGGTCATCTGAATCATATCGTACGCAAAGCAATTCAGATGGGGATGCGTCCTGAAGATGCAATCTATGCAGCAACCTCTACCCCTGCTTCGCGGATGAAAATGACCGATCGTGGCAGCGTGGCCCCAGGCAAAGTGGCCGATTATGTGTTACTATCCAACCTGGAGGAACTCTCTATTGATCAGGTGTACAAAAACGGCCGCAAAGCTTATGACAATTCCGAACCGTATAAGCAAGAACGAGTAATCGGGCAATTTCCACCTCACTTCTATAAGAGTGTGCAGTTGGATAAGCTGGGTGTAGCAGATTTTGCAATTCAGTTGTCAGACCCGAAAGTCAGTGGATCTGGTGTTGAACTCGCTGGTGAAGGTGAATACCAATGCCGTGTCATGATGGTGAAGGATGGTTCTACTTTTGTGGAAGAACATATTGCACCGATACAGTCTTCGGATGGCGAATTGTTATGGGAAGAAAGCGGATATGCGCAGATCGCAACCTTTGAACGTTATGGCGTGAACGGCAATCATGCACACGGTCTGATCGGTGGAGACACCATCAAACGCGGCGCCATTGCAACAACATATTCACACGACAATCACAACCTGCTGGTTGTAGGACGTAATCGTGAAGATATGATATTGGCAGCTAACACAGTAATTTCGAGCCAGGGTGGCTTCTGTGTGGTGGAAGACGGCAAGGTGCTATCCCATCTGGAACTTCCCGTAGGTGGCATTTTGACGGAAGAACCACTGGCAGTGGTATCCCATCAAGTGAAGGAACTGAGAGCAGCGATGTTGTCTCTTGGATATGTACATTACAACCCGATCATGTCGATCAGTACTCATTCTCTTGCGGTAAGTCCGGCACTGAAGATCACGGACCATGGCTTGATTGATGTGAATGCAGGTAAGGTTGTATCGTTGATTGTTTAAGTGAGATAGACACCTCTGGTGGTCTGCTTGCGATGTTCCATTCGATTATTCGTTATTATATCGTTTGTGTGTTCTATAAGAAAAAGAAGCCCCAGTTCACTCAGGTGAGCCGGGGCTTCTTTTTCACGGATTCATATTCGTATTATCATGTTCGTGTACTTATATATAATCCGAATCCCGCTTATTTTAATTTCTCTGGATTTTTCACCTTAATGGAGATCACTTCCCCGCAATCCAAACAAACGGTATATACTCTTTCCGAACCAATTGATAATTTCTTATCCAATGGACGAAGATTGATGAAGTCGGATGCCTGTACGAAAGACGTGCTTCCACAATCAGTGCATTTCTTTACAGAAGTACTCATATGTTCATTCCACCTTTGTATCATTTTGGATGTGTTCTTTAATAAATTATATTCCAGTAACTGGGATGAGGCAATCATTGATTGTCCACGGTTATCATTTGAGCAAGACTATGTACTCCAATGGAAAAATAGTCCCCCATCATCGTGTCCTGCTATTCATCATAAATAGCAGGACACGATGATGTAAGGACTACTCCTTATATCTTTGATTTACCAAGTTAGCCAACCGCTCGTTCGTTTATAGTTGTGCAGAAGATCATATTGCTCCTGGTACATGAGACGCTTCATTTTGGTTCTATACAGACGATAATCATGTTTACGAGCAGATTTACATTCTTTGTTGTAATGCGTGCTCTTGATTCCTTTACGGTGATCTTTCAGCTTTACTTTTCTTGGATCAATGAACTTCTTGTTGTGTCTCTGTGCGAAAGCTGTTTCATTTTCCCACGATTGAATCTCTTCCTGTGTGAACATCTTCATCCCCGTTGTACCGGGCTAAATTCTGGCTTGAGTAGCCAGTGCCTTGAGCACAACTAATAGAAGAAGAATTTTGAATTGAACATCGTCATCACCTCAGATTTAATCATCCTTATTTTAACATATAAAGCCGTCCGATCAATTCTGGTCTAAGCGTTATTATGGGCACTGTTCTGGAGTAGAAGTTATCACGCAACAAATCCCTTTTGGACGAGGCATAGGATTACATATATAGTAGTAAGAAGAGCATGCTTGAGACAGGAGCAGGGGGATCGGTAACAACTATGAATATAAAAAATGAAGTTAAAACGATATTTTTCGATGTGGATGATACGTTATATGATCACTTGCAGCCGCTTCGTGGCGCGTTGCAGGACGTTCTCGGCCTACCGGATGATTTCCCTTATGCTGAGGCCTATCACCGTTTTCGTTATTACAGTGACTGGCTGTCTGCACAAGAAGATCTATCCGCTGTACCAGAACCGGATGCAGTAGAGCGAATGCGTCGTCGGAGGTTTGAGTTGACGATGGAGGAGTTTGGACTCCCTCTACAATCGGGACAGGCTGAAAAACTGCAAGCACAGTATCTGAGCAGACAGTTCGAGATTGTACCTTTTGAAGGAGCGTATGAGCTGATCAGAAGGCTTCAGGCAGAAGGTCATACCGTTGGTCTGATCACTAATGGAGAAGGAGAGCACCAGCGGCGCAAGCTTGAAGCACTGGATGTGCTCAGTCTCGTGGATGAGCATCTGATTTTCATCTCCGGTACAACTGGGTATGCGAAGCCGGATCGCAGGTTGTTCGAATATGTGAGTAAGCAGTCCGGGACAGATGCCCGTTCCAGCTATTACATCGGAGACTCGTGGCGTAATGATGTGGTAGGTGCAGTGGATGCAGGCTGGACAGTCATCTGGTTCAACCATCGGGCGGCGCTACCGGAGTCCGATCATCAACCTCATTTTGTAGCATCCAGCTATGAAGAGATCAGTCGTATTTTGACTTTTGAGTGTGTTCGTCAATAAAAGTTGTACAGGTGCGTTCATGCAGTCCTATCATCTCGCGGAGATGAAGGGCTGTTTTTGCGTTATGTGCACTGTGAGAATATTCGCAGTATGTGAGCGTAATTGGAGGTATAAATAAAAAGTGAGATCTGGTGCAGGTAGTACTACACACCCTCATTGATCAGCCGTGTGGCGAGTGTAACTAAGCTTTCTATACTGTTACAGGATGAAGCTCAGCTTCATGGAATCTTCATTTACAAGACAGTGTAAAAGCCTTCCCAAACCGTATATGCGGTGTTATAATTAAAACAAGATTTAGATTAAGTCTAAATTAAAATAAGCCAACCAAAGCAATCCATCATAAAATCCAAATTCTATTATTTATATTCGAGAGGGGATAAATTCAATGAGCACAATCCAAACTAGAAACAATACTTTTGCTAACAACGCCACAGCACTTCAAGAGGTCCTGAACCGTCAGATCGCAGGCTGGTCTGTACTATACACGAAACTGCATAACTTCCACTGGTATGTCCAAGGACCTCATTTCTTCACACTGCATGCCAAATTCGAAGAGCTGTACAACTTGGCTACGGCGAATATGGACGAAGTTGCAGAACGTTTGCTGGCTATTGGTGGACGTCCGGTGGCTACGATGACTGAACAGCTGCGTCTGTCTCCGATTGAAGAGGTACAGGGACAGTTGCCTGCTGAGCGTATGGTAGAGTCGGTGGTTGCTGATCTACGCACGATGGTGGAAGTGATTCATCAAGGCATTCACGAAGCGGGAGAAGCAGAGGATAACGCAACAGAAGACATGCTGATTGGATTTACCGCTGCGCTGGATAAAGAGGTCTGGATGTTAAACGCATTTCTGGGCAAATAAGCAAAGTTACCCTTCATCCTGACAACGATATGTAGAGTCCGTGAACAAACTGTCCGTTCGCTTACAAATCCAGTGCGCTTGCCGTATAATGATGGCATCCAAGATGTACAGAATGGTGGAATGAATGATGCGGTCAGACCTGGAACAATTGCAGGAAGAAGCTGAACGGTTTATATATACATGTTATGCAGAGCTGGGTCATTCGCGTGAAGACGCGCAGGCCCGGCTTGTTGCCGTTATGGGCGAGATCGAAGTAACGGGTACCTATGTGCATACCACACAGGAATTGGAGCAGGGTTGTAAAATGGCATGGCGGAACAGCAACCGCTGTATCGGGCGGCTGTTCTGGGATAAATTGCGGATCGTTGATGCGCGTCATGCCGATACGGCAGGAACGGCAGCGGAAGCTGTGCTGAATCATATCCATGTGGCATCCAACGGTGGTAAAGTAATCCCGATGATTACTATCCTTCCACCCGATGGGCCGAATGGAGCTCCAGTACGACTCTGGAATCATCAGCTCATTCGTTATGCCGGATATGAGACAGAGCAAGGTATTATTGGAGATCCTGCTTCGGTGGAACTGACCAAGGCGGCGATCTCACTTGGCTGGCAAGGGGCAGGTAGCCCTTATGATGTGTTACCGCTCATTATTCAGGCACAAGGACAAGCCCCAGAGTGGTATGTTGTGCCAGAAGAAGAGATTGTGGAAGTTCTTATCGAACACCCGGAGCGGGAAGAGATTGCGGAGCTTGGCATGCGCTGGTACGGTGTGCCGATGATTGCGGATATGCGACTGGAGATTGGCGGTATATCTTATCCAGCAGCACCGTTCAATGGTTGGTATATGGGTACCGAGATCGGCGCCCGTAATCTGGCGGATACGTTTCGGTATAACAAGCTGCCTGCGGTGGCGGAAGCGTTTGGATTGAATACGTCGAGTGAAACGACATTGTGGAAGGATCGAGCGTTAGTCGAGCTGAATGTGGCTGTGCTGCATTCGTTCAAAAAAGCAGGCGTGAGCATTGTGGATCACCACACGGCGGCAGCGCAGTTCGAGTTATTTGAACAGCGGGAAGAGAAGGCCGGGCGTGAACTGACCGGAGATTGGGTGTGGCTGATTTCGCCGGTATCTCCGGCGACAACGCATATTTTCCACAGCTCCTATCGGAATGAGATCGTGAAACCGAACTTTTTCCATCAGGATCAGGTGTATACCCTGAAAGATGGCGTGGCATCTGCCGCAGAGCTGCGAAGCAGCGAGCAGCAGAATGCACAGGTAGAGCATCCCCAGCCACAGGCAGGGGATTCACCAATGAAATGCCCGTTTGCACATTAAATTGTGCAGGCGGGTTATTTTTTGTAATCCTTTTTTATCTAATAATGAGTTAACCCTCTTTTAATCGGAACCGACTCCGCATCACAGCCTGAACTACAATGGCAGCAGCAATCAGCACCAGGTTGAACACGAACACAGAGTAGAGCGATCCAACCTCCATAAGTAGCGCTGCAACCAGCGGAGATACGATGGAGCCGATCTCGGCAGCAGAGACAATTTTGCCTATGACAGAACTTCGACTCTCGTCCGGGATATGATCACCAATATGAGCAAAGAATGAATCCATATAACATGCACCGCCAACCCCACCAATCAGCATGCCAACGTAGACCCATAGATGGAAGGATGTGCTTAGAAATACAACGACTTCGATTCCAATTAGGAACATGCCGAGCATACAGAGTAACAGACGATCGCCCATTCGGTCAGAGAGATAACCAACAAAGGGAGCAGCGGCAAGCGTAGAAATTCCGGAGACGGTGAAGGCGAGACTGGTGGCAAACGGGTCCCAGTGCATGATGTGAGCTGCATACAGTGCGAAGTAGGTGAGAAATACGGCGTAGGCACTCATCTCCAAAAAATGAACCGTACCGTAGCCGAGAAGCTGTTGACGTCGGGTAAGCCCTGTAGTTGGGCAAGATATTGTTGATTCGAGAGCTTGGTTGGATAGGGAGGTTAAGGAGGTGTCCGCAGCTTGCGTATGCAGTGCATCAGTTGTTGGTGAAGGTAGAGGAGGGGGGTCATCCGTGGAGAGCACGGAGTGTGCTGAGTTGACCAGAGGTTCTTGTGTCGACTTCATCCCCATCGCAGCGACCACGGCCATCAGACAACATACCGTGACGAGCAAAAAAGGAACCGACAGTGGCCAATGCAATGCGAGCCAGCCACTTATCACCGGACCGAGCACCATGCCGCCACCTTCACTGCTGCTGACATATCCATTGTACAGGCCGCGGTTGTCTACACTGCCCCCATCCCCAATGATGGAACGCACGACCACGGTAAGACCGGTGGAAGCCAGCCCTTGGAGCAGTCGGAGCAGACCGAATAATACGGCAGCAGAAGATAATGCGAATCCACCCATACAGACCGCGAGTAGTAACAGCATGAGGATGAGCGCCTTTTTCCCTCCGAGCTTTCTATAAATTGCCGCTGCTGGAATGCCCCCAAGGACTTTCCCCACATAAAAGAGTGCAAAAATAACCCCCATCATCCAGCCAGCCAGGCCGAATTCTTCAATAAATAAAGGAAACAGGGGCAGGATCATGAATCCGCCCATCTGACTAAGGAAACAAATGGTCATCAGCAAGGGCAAGTTTCGACGAATATCCAAGAGCCAAGACTCCTCTCACACATAAAATGGAATCCCAAACGTACTTCATTTCCCAAAGGAATGCGTAGATATCGACATATATACCCGTAATGTATGCAGAATTTTTGAAAATAAGAAGAAATCACATGTGGCGTTTACATCAAAACCATTGCGGATATACCTGAATCATATATAATAGATGGGTTATCTATAAGGATGTATGAACGAAAGTGTACAGAATGAAGAGGTACCTCAAGTATAAGGGGGCGATGTAAGGCATGTCAGAACAACAACCGATTATCCGCTTCGAAGCGGTGACTCAGCAATACGATCAGGATGAAGCCGTATTGAAGGCGGTCAGCTTTGAGATTGAGCGGGGTAAATTTTATACGCTTCTCGGCCCATCGGGCTGCGGGAAAACAACGATATTGCGGCTGATTGCCGGTTTTGCGGAGCCGACACAGGGCAGTATTTATTTTAACGGTGCGCTTATCAACCGGGTGCCTGCCCACCAGCGGCAGGTGAATACCGTATTTCAGGATTACGCGTTATTTCCGCATTTGAATGTATTTGAGAACGTAGCTTTTGGTTTGCGGATCAAAAAGATGAAAACGGCTGAAATTCGCAGCAAAGTGTTGGAAGCCCTCAAGTTCGTCAATCTGTCCGGTTATGAGAACCGTGAAATTGGCGAAATGTCCGGCGGACAACGACAACGTGTTGCCATTGCACGCGCAATTGTGAACGAACCTGAAATTCTGCTGCTGGACGAGCCGCTCTCGGCACTCGATCTGAAGCTGCGGACCGAAATGCAGTACGAATTACGGGAGCTGCAACAGCGGTTGGGCATCACGTTTATCTTTGTTACGCATGATCAGGAAGAGGCCTTGGCGATGTCCGACGAGATCTTTGTCCTGAATGGCGGCGTGATTCAACAGAGTGGTACACCGAATGATATCTATGATGAGCCAATTAACCGCTTTGTGGCAGACTTTATTGGGGAATCGAACATTGTGTCGGGCAAAATGAAGCAGGACTTTGTGGTGGAATTCGCTGGCGCACAGCACGAGTGCGTCGATCAGGGTCTCCAGCCGGACGAGCCGGTAGAGATTGTCATTCGCCCAGAGGATCTGGAGATTACAACCGAAGACCAAGGCAAGCTGAAGGTCAATGTGGACTCCCAGTTATTCCGCGGGGTGCATTACGAGATATCCACGTACGACGATGCGGGCAATGAGTGGCTTGTTCACTCCACCAAGAAAGCCGTTGTCGGCGCGCGGATAGGGCTGTATTTTGATCCGGAAGCGGTGCACGTCATGCGCTTTAACGAGACCGAGGAAGAGTTCGACAAGCGACTCGAAGCCTACCAAGAGGCCGCTCATGCAGACTAAGGCCAGCACACGCAATGCGTATCTGATTCCATATGTATTATGGATGGTGTTGTTCGTTGTGGCGCCGGTTCTGCTGGTCATCTATTATTCGTTCTTCGATGTAGAGGGCAACTTTACGTTTGGCAACTATGCCCGGTTCTTCACGCCGGTGTACTTGCAGATGACGCTCAGTTCGTTCTGGTATGCATTTCTGATTACGGCGTTCTCGCTGCTAATCTCCTACCCGACGGCGTATATGCTGACCCGGACGAAGCACAAGCAGCTGTGGTTGCTGCTGATCATTTTGCCAAGCTGGATCAATCTCTTGTTAAAAGCGTACGCCTTCATCGGCCTGTTCGGAACGTACGGCTTGACCAACTCCCTGCTTGAAGTGGTGGGTATTGGCACACAGCAGATTTTGTTCACCGATTTCAGCTTTATCTTTGTCTCGGTGTACATCTTCATTCCATTCATGATTCTGCCGATCTTCAATGCGCTGGAAGAGATGAATCCATCGTTGATCTACGCGGCGCGGGATCTGGGGGCCTCATCGTGGCTGACGTTCCGCCGGGTTATTTTTCCACTGACGATTAGTGGAGTGAAATCAGGCTGTCAGGCTGTATTTATTCCAGCGTTGTCTCTGTTCATGATTACCCGCCTCATTGCGGGGAACCGTGTAATTACGTTGGGTACAGCGATTGAACAGCATTTTCTCGTTACCCAGGACTGGGGGATGGGTTCAACGATTGCCGTCTTTTTGATTATTGCGATGGCGATTATTATGTTCCTGACTGGATCAGGCAAGAAGGAGGTGCGTAATGGGAAGAAACGGAAAGCTGTCTAACGTCTATCTAGCCGTTGTATTCGCCATATTGTACGCACCGATTGCGTATCTGATCTTCTACTCCTTCAACAGCGGCGGTCACATGCGCAGCTTCGAAGGATTCACACTTGAATGGTACAGAGAGGTGTTCGCCGATACTCGGCTACTCATCATTGTGCTGAATACATTTATCATTGCGCTCCTGTCATCAGCGATCTCAACGATCCTTGGTGTTGCAGGAGCACTGGCGATCTACCATGTGCGTCGCAAACGGACCAAGAACACGCTGTTGTCACTCAATAACGTGCTCATCGTGAGTCCCGATGTCATCATTGGTGCATCGTTCCTGATCCTGTTTACCATGATTGGTATCAAACTGGGCTTCACTTCGGTCCTGCTGTCTCATATCGCATTCAGTGTACCGATCGTTGTGATCATGGTACTGCCGAAGCTGCAGGAGATGAGTCCAACACTGATGGATGCAGCACGCGATCTGGGCGCTGGTTCATGGCAGATTCTGACGCGTGTGGTGCTGCCATACGTGAAACCGGGTATTTTTGCCGGATTCTTCATGGCGTTGACGTACTCACTCGATGATTTCGCAGTAACATTCTTTGTTACGGGTAATGGATACTCCACACTCTCGGTAGAGATATACTCCAGAGCAAGGCAGGGTGTTTCGTTGTCCATCAATGCTCTGTCTACCCTGTTATTCCTGCTCACGGTGCTGCTGGTGGTTGGATATTACTTCATTAACCGCCGTGCAACACGGATACCTCCCGGAGGAAAGGGGCTGCGACCATGAAGCAACTGGTACGGACATTTGCGCTTGTTTTCGTGGCCGCCTTTGCCCTGATGATTCTGGCTTCATATCTGAACAAGAGTCAGGGGTATTCTGGCGGCAACACGCTGACCATCTATAACTGGGGCGATTATATCGACCCCGATCTGCTCAAGGAATTTGAGGATGAGACTGGCATGAAGGTCATCTATCAGACGTTCGACTCCAATGAAGCGATGTTGACCAAGATTGAGCAGGGGGGTACTACGTTTGATGTGGCGATTCCTTCCGAATATGCGATTAGCAAAATGAAAGAAGAAGACCTGCTCGTTCCACTCGATCATAGCAAATTAACCCACCTGGACAACATTGATCCGCGGTTCATGGACTTGTCCTTTGATGAAGGCAACAAGTACTCCATCCCTTATTTCTGGGGAACGGTGGGGGTTGTGTACAATCCTGAGCTGGTAGATGGATTGACGTTTGATAGCTGGAATGACCTGTGGGACCCACGTTTGAAAAATCAAATCCTGCTCCTTGACGGTGCACGTGAAGTCATTGGGATGGGATTGAACAGTCTCGGGTATTCTCTGAACGATACCAACGAAGACCACCTGCAAGAAGCGCTGAAGAAGCTGTCTACATTGACACCAAACGTCAGAGCAATTGTCGGAGACGAGATCAAGATGCTGCTTGCGAATGAGGAAGCTGCGGTTGGACTTGTGTGGTCCGGGGATGCATCGGAGATTATGGATGAGAACGATAAGCTGGATTACATGGTGCCGGAAGAAGGCTCGAACCTCTGGTTCGACAACATGGTTATTCCGAAGACAGCGAGTAATATTGAAGGGGCACACCAGTTTATCAACTTCATGCTGGACCCGGATCATGCCGCTCGCAATGCCGAGTATGTCGGGTATTCCACCCCAAACGCCGAGGCGCTTAAGCTGCTGCCAGAGGACATCTCGGAGGATGAACGCTTCTATCCGGACGAGACACTGACAGGTAAGCTGGAGGTCTACGATAATCTGGGCAAAAAAATGCTCTCGCATTATAACGACCTGTTCCTGGAGTTTAAAATGCACAGCAAATAAGAGGTCATAGCATCTGATAACGATCCACCGTGGCTTACTAAGTAGAGTCAATAGCGTGTGAACAGTTTGTTAGATTATGAAAAAAACAAAAAGGGGTGCTGCTCGTCATTTCATTTGAATGACGAGCAGCACCCCTTTATTTTTACCTACTTCAGAGCAATAGCGCTTGAAGTGCCATATAAGATGAACATTAAAGATCAAACGTTAACGGAGGAGACAGAAAAAACTGAAGAAGCGAAGCGCTCGCCTTTATCAACGGATTTTCCCATTCTAGATGGGATTAAAAAAAATCCGGGGATAACAGCGATCCGAAGTTGTTCTGTCACCGCAGTGACTCAGTTAATCGCACCCTGTTCATCTTATATAATTGCCACTACATGCGCTTTTTGCGACCTACCATGATCCAAGCCCCACCCATAATCAGCACAATCGCCACAAATGGTTGGATAAAGCTCAAGCTGCTCAGCATCGTGCCAATCGACATTACGGCGAAAAACAACAGCGATATCACCGTTAGAATGTTGATGGGGATCAGCAACCATTTGTTTCGACCACCGAACCAGTACAATTCGAATAAACCAACAGCTACAGCCAGAATGAAGCCCGGCCACATCGTACCCCAGTTGTTAAACAGCATCGCGATCTGACAGACAATACCGACAGTGAGCAGCAAGCCACCGGGAACCAGCAGTCCAACCCCTCTGCCAATCATGGAGAAGTACAGCCAGTGGAAGAACAGTCCGAGTGGAATCACGAATAACGTGGGCCAGAAGGTCGCAAAGATCGTACCCGGACCGAGTGAACCTCCCTGGTTCAGAATCAGGTACACGCCCAGCAAAATGAGAACAGGCGCTAGGATCGTACGTTTAGCCATAATATCTCTCCTTCTCAATCAAACATTAATTTCCGAACGGTTGTATGTAGAGCAATACTTTCGTTACTCACAGCATACCATGAACTGGAAAAGTCTATCCTCCGTCTTTGGAGTTAAAGTCAACCTAGACCAAAGTCTAGGTACGTAAATTTGAGAAACGATACTCCCTAGATGAGCGAGTAGTTGAACATGCTCAAAACCCACTCTGTTGAAGAGTGGGTTCTGTCTTTCTTTTTATCAAAAGAGAAGCTCGTTATTTCACTACGTCCGAATGTTTCTTGCCCCAACTGTTCACGCCGTCATCTTCAATAATGGAGATTACTGCGTCCGCGATGTCGGGGTTCGTCATCAACTTCTCCTGAATACGGAACTTGATGTCATCCGCATCGGCAAGGCTGAGTCCTTTGGTCAGTTCAATCAGACCTTCCACATGATAATAACGGCCTTCCTGAATGATACGCATCATCTGAATATCGGCAACATGCGTGTCTGCCAGAATGGTCTGGGATACTTTGTCCTCAATATCCTGCGGAGCCGCAACACCAATTAATCCGATCATATTATCATAACCGACACGGAAGGCTACAGCGATCATCAGACATCCAATAATCGTTGTCACAATGCCGTCGAGCAATGCAAAATTGGTCAAGGCAATGACCACGACAGAGATCAATGCAAGCAGGGCACCAAGTACAGCGACAACATCTTCGTAGAAGACGAGACGGGTTGGTGGCGCAGCACGGCCAACATTTTTGATGGCAGCAGGTACCAGGGCAAATCCGGCGGCTTTGGGTGCGCGTGCTTCTTTGAGAATTTCCTTCATGGCTTTGATCAGAATGGCCCCGTCGATCAGAATGTTCAAGACGAGCACACCGATGTTAATCCAGAGACCCCCGGAATGACCGGCAGGATGTTGTAGCAGGTGAATCCCCTCATGAATGGTCTCATAGGCCATAATCGTCACAACAATAACAGCGATCATGCAGAAAATGTTAATGACCCGTCCGAATCCGGTCGGGAAGCGGCGTGTAGGTTTTTTCTCGGACAACACACTTCCGACAAAGACAAACCCTTGGTTAATGGCATCAGCGAGTGAATGCATCGCCGAAGCGAACATGGCGCCACTGCCACTGAATAGGAAGGCTCCGCCCTTGCACACAGCAAGTACAGCATTACCTGCCATCGCTACGGCGGAGGATGTGTTTCCTTTTTTGACGAGAGACATAAAGCTCTCAGACTTCGGTTGTTCAGCCACTTCGTATGTTCCTCCCAGATCAATGTGATGTGTAGAAAAGATAGTCCTCATCTATATAGCATGTGCATTTCCACTAAATGTTATTATAACCGCTTTGACATATCCCAGCATTATGCAAAAAAGGTCATATCATCATGCTATTCATGTGATCCATAGGGAGTAGGCTGGTTCCAGCTTGGGTACTTTGCACTTCTTCAGTACTCGATGGCCTCAATGGCACGTAAATTCCGGTTGGATTGTTCCAAAAGCTCCGTAAACGTCCCGGCGACATAATATACGAAATCCGGATCATGCACGTACATAATAATCTGCCCAACCGTTCCTTGCTCTGTCGGATCAAAATCGAACATCAGATACAGTGAGCCACCTCCAAGCATGCCAAACGTAATCCATTTCTTTTGAAAAAGGTAGGGCTTGATTCGGGGATCAAGCTCATGGATCTCTTCTTCGGTAAAATAATCATCCATGCGGTTCTCCACCAGCGTGGACTGTTCCTTTTGAATCTTTTCCAGGGATAACAGGTAAAATGGCTCGGATTCTCGTCCTTCCTCTAGGCTTGGATACAAGACATGAAAGCCATAACCACTCCCATTTTTACGTTTATAGAAAGCACGAAAATCAGCAGGTAATTGAATACCGTGCTCACGTTCGAATGCGTCAAGCTGCTCATCCGTCACGCCTTCAAACTCGCGATAAGCCTCCAAGAGCTCCCGGTTTTCCTCATCCTGTACCTTCTCTTCAAGTAAACCATCCAGTTCATCCATCAATTCATATATACGTTGTTCTGGCATCCAATTCCCCTCCGTATGAGCTATTCAGATAATAGGGTGAGTGATATGTGAGCAAACTGTGCCTGATTTCACCTCATATTATAGTTATAATCCGAAAAAGCACACAAGAATCCGGAGTCCTTGCTTACGTACTACAATGGTCTCATTATTTATAGGCGGTAACAACAAATAAAGCGTGAGCAACAGGGGCATTCCCTGTAACTCACGCTTATTGTTTATCTGCTTTATAAATGAAACTAATCTTTTACATAGTCCTCTTTATTCAAACTTCCAACAGGACAGACTAAGGTTGCCATACTGATAGGCTTTGAACAGGAGCGATGCCCGCTTGTTCTGATCTCCCGCACCCATGGCGAGTAACAGCGGTACAAAATGCTCCGGCGTAGGCACGGCAGCTTGAGCTGAAGGTGCCAGTTTATCATAGGAGAAGAGAGACGCCGTATCCCAACTCACCAGCTTGTCGTGCAGCCAGTTGTCGAACTCTGATGCCCACGGGTCAACGCCGTTACTTTCCCAGTTCAATCGACGTAGATTGTGGACGGTTCCTCCGCTGCCAATGACAAGAATGTCTTGCTCACGTAAGGAAGCGAGCGCTTGTCCAACCTGATATTGCTGCTCACCAGTCAGATAGCGGTTCACCGACAAGGAAACTACGGGAATATCTGCATCCGGGTAGAGCAGGCGCAAAACGACCCAAGCCCCGTGATCCAGGCCACGAACATCATCCGTTTGTACCGGAATCCCGGCTTCTGCGAATAGACGCTCCACCTCGGCTGAAGTCTCTGCATGTCCTTGAGCGGGGTATTTAATCTGGTACAATTCAGGCTGGAAACCGCCAAAATCATAGATGGTTTCGTAATTGGCTACCGAGGATACAAGCTGAGTTGTGGATTCCCAGTGAGCAGAGAACAATACAATTGCTTTGGGTTTCGGCAGTTCTTGTCCAAGTTTCTGCAGAAATTCGGTGTACACATTCTCCTCCAGTGCCAGTGATGGGGCACCGTGAGCAATAAACAGGGATGGCATCATTATGAATTCAGTCCTTTCGAGTCTTCGGCAGTCAGGTTCGCATCCGTCCGAAGCCATTGTTGGAATTGTTGATATAGATCGGGGGTCACCTGATGTCCACCGTTGTAAGGTACATATGTGACGTGATTGGTATGTTGACGGAAGAAATCGGCGTTATCTTCGCCCAGTTGCAGCGGGAATAGATGATCCTGATCCCCATGCGAGATGAACACAGACAGCTCCGAATCAGGTTGTAGCTTGTACTCGTCTTTCACAAATTGTGGGATGTACCCACTCATGGCTACTATACCTTTAATGGCATCTCCCATGATTAGCGATAAAGTCATGGCCATAATGGCACCTTGGCTGAATCCGGCGATATAACGCCGCGTGGGATCAATCGCATATTTGGCAGACAGATCAACAATCAACTGTTGCAGTCCCAGCACGGAGGCATCATATAATTCGCGGATGGGATTGCCGATGCTTTTGATCTGAAAATATGCATAACCTCCACCCTGAACGATAGGTCCACGGATGGCGACGATAATAAAATCAGACTGTAGCGGCTCCATCAAACGAAGCATATCCTGCTCATCCGATCCCATGCCATGTAAGGCAAAGATTACAGGGTAACGTTGATCTGCATTGTAATGGGAAGGTAATCGGACTTCATGTACATAAGGAGAATTCATTGAAAACACCACCTGATGAGGATTGAGTTACATATATCGTTTCGACAATAAAGTTCACCAATATGAAATAAATATTCTTATTTATGAACAAAATTTATCATGGTTTCATTGTAGGGTCAATACTTTTTTTGTATGATGAATATATGTTGTTTATAAGAAACCCTGAATAGTTTTAAAAGAAGTGACGCTGTGCGTGGTTCATATCTTATTCCCGAGGACGTGATCAGGATGTTAAAGCGTATCGTGCCTATTTTAAGAATATTTGATGAAAATAAAGCTAGAGAGTTCTACCTTGAATACCTGGGTTTCCAATTGGATTGGGAACATCGATTTGAGCAAGATATGCCCTTATATATGCAGGTTTCGCTCGATTCCATCGTGATTCATCTATCCGAACATCATGGAGATTGTACACCTGGAGCTGCCTTGCGCGTAGAAACGGATAACTTGGATACATTCCATGGTGCACTTCGTCAGAAAGAGTACAAACATGCGAGGCCCGGTATCGAGGAGACACCGTGGAATTCAAGGGAGATGACCGTGACAGATCCGTTTGGCAACCGGATTATATTTGTTGAGGCAAATGCCGAATAGATAACCTGAAGAAGCGAAGCGTACGTCTAGTGTTCGAAAATCAATAAAAGGGGAGGGACGAGATATGGATATCGGCTTGGCTATTCGTACGATCCGCAAGCAGAAACAGATTACGATCATGCAGATGTGCGAGGGCACGGGGTTGTCCAAAGGTTTTATCAGCAACGTGGAAAATAACAAAACGTCACCTTCCATTGCTACGCTTGAAAGTATTGCGGATTATCTGGAAGTGCCACTTCCCTATTTGTTGCTGACACCGGAGCAACGGATGAACGTGGTGCGCAAGAACGAGCGCAAGGAAACGACAGCAGGAAGTGGACAGATCAAAGTGCAGCAGCTTACCGCCAAAGGTGCAATGCGCATGTCCATTGTGGAGTTACCGCCAGGTGCTTCGACCGGGGTTAGCAAACATGCCGGGGAGGAAAGTCATCTGGTGTTGCAGGGCAAGATTCGTGCGGAGCAATGCGAAGATGTGGAAGTTCTTGAAGTGGGTGATTCGTTCACCTGGAATGCAGTTGTGCCCCATGAAGTGACTAACATTGGTGAGGAGCCTGCGGTGGTGCTTATTGCGGTGTCCAAAGAGTTAGGTTTGGACCATTTATAGAATAAAAAAGGACGGCTCCCAAGTCATGAACATGCGAACAAGCATACATGTACAATGGGAGACGTCCTTTTTTATGTTTAACGAGCAATAAGGTGCGAGAGGTTCGTTAGAAAAGACAGAGGGAGACTCTGTTTATTGCGGATTGGTCGTCCAGATGCCTGCCGCTTTGACGAAGACACGGTCCGACAGCTTGAGTGTTGCGAGTGCAAGTTCAGCTACATCTTCCGCTTGCATCATGCGATCTTCGTCACCAATTTTCAGTCCGGCATTGGTCGCAAGCTCCGTATTGACTGTGCTTGGTGTCAGCGCCGTTACACGAATGTTGGACTTACGCACTTCCTGCATCAGGGATTCGGTCATGCCGAGTAGCGCAAACTTGGATGCACAGTAAGCTGAACCTGTAGCGAATCCGCGCTCACCTGCAGTGGAAGCAATATTGATGATGCTACCGCTACTTTCCTTGATCATGCTTGGAAGGACAGCGCGTGTAACGTAATATGTACCCATAACGTTGACATGCAGGATGCGTTCCCACTCTTCTGGGTCCATATCCAGCAATGTGCCGAAGCTTGCGATACCCGCATTGTTGATCAGGATATCCACTGCGCCGAGTTCCATCTCAATAGCTGCTACAGCGGCTTCCGCCTGTGTGCGATCCGAGATGTCTGCTACAGCACTGGTTACCTTCACGCCGTATTCTTGACTGAGTGATTGTTGAAGAGCCTGAAGATCCGAAGCGGTACGTGCAATGAGTCCAATGTGCACACCTTCTTTGGCAAGTGCTTCAGCGATGGCACGGCCGATACCTTTTCCGGCACCTGTGATGATAGCTGTTTTATTTTTAAGTTCCATGTGGGTAATTCCTCCTTAGAAATGGACTAGGGCGTGTCTAAAAACTCCGAAGGAAGCAGAGTTTGCTTGCTGAATTTTCGTTCCAAGCAAGGAAGTTTTCTGCAGGCGTGCTGGGGCACGTCAAGGGAAAGTGACGCAGCATGGGGCGAAAAGGCGGTAAAAGATGCACTTCAGCGAGTTTTGAGACACGTCCTAGCACTCAATTATACTATTATTACCCACAGTTCGGAAATTGGCTTCATCACTATTTGGTAATCTCGATGCTGCCAGAAGAAGTACGGGCCTTGATCACTTCCCGGCTCACCATTGGGGATTCAGGCACATCTATACTTCCGGAAGTAGCCTTAGCATCATAGATTCCGTCAAAATCAGGTGCAGCTTGAATGAAAATATCTCCAGATGTTCCGGATGCAGTGATTGGCGCAGAATGGGACTGTTCAATATGAATGCTACCCGAGGTGAATTGTACATCCGCCGCACCATTCAATTCAGTGATCTCAATATCTCCTGATTTAATCTCACTGTTTACTTGACCGACTATCTGATCAGCAGTGAAGCTTCCGGATGTCTGTTTCACGGTCATATCTCCATCAATCATGGAAGCGTTAATGTCACCCGAAGTTAGAGCCAATTCAATATTGGGTACCTTGATATTTTCCAGACGAATGGAACCTGAGGTATTATTCAGCTCAAGCTGATTGGCATTCAGACCTGTCAGATCCCAGTCACTTGAAGAAGAATCCAGCTTAACCTCATTTAACTGGTGTCCTTCAGGCAGGGCAACCGTTATTGTGGAGTCTTGATCATTCCAATACAGGGTAAAAAATTGCAATCGATCACGTTCTGTCTGAGACAGTTGGAATGTGCCGTTGGATAAGGTGGCTTGTTCGAAGCTTTTGACTACGGCAGGGTCCCATTTGCCATCCACTTCGATATAACCATTTGAATCCGGGCTTACGACAAATTCAATATCCGCACTGAAACTCGCATTCATGACAATGTTCTGCAATTCATTTGCTTTGAAATCCCATCGTTTGGAGTAATGCTCTCGTTCATCTCCAAACTGAACCCCATAGATGGATGTCCCAAGCAAACCTATTCCGATACATATCACGGCCAAAGCAAGCCATTTCTTGGTACTCATGCGGAAACATCTCCTTTCATCGTGTTTTTATTCCATCTAATATATTGAAGAGTGACCCTTTTGAAGGCTTTAAAAACGAACTTGGATGCAATGGCAAAACAAATGCCGACACCGAAAGCGCCAATCGCAACGAAGATCTCTGCTTTATCGAGTGGGCTCAGGAATACGAAATCCACAACCGCTGCCACAGGAGCCAATACCAGCAAGGAAAGGCTGGCAATAACAAGCCATACCGACCACATCATGAGACCAAGAGGAATGCCAAGAATCAGATTCAGGAATAACAGGCCGACGGCTGTGAAGAAGTTGCGAGTGGCTCTGGTGCTGTTTATGGGTGACCGCATGTCGCGATATGTCGGTGCATAGAACGCATCTGAACCCGGCGTATGTGCGTCATATCGATCACCCAGTGCTTCCTTGGCGATCTCTTCCGGCTGTCCGAGTTCCCGAGCAATCTCTTCTTCCAGTCTGCCTTCTCGTAGTCCAAGCTCGAAATGTTGATCATAGTCCGAGAGCAACTCGGCCCGTTCCTGTTGGTCCATCGGCCGTAGATGAACTTCCATGGCCTGCATAAATTGTTGTCTATTCATTAGGAGTTCCTTCCTCAATCAGATTTGCGACATTGCGCACAAAATCATTCCACTCTGTATTCAGTGCCGTCATGTAGATGCGACCTGTATCGGACAGTCGGTAATATTTACGCGGCGGTCCTTCAGTTGATTCTTGCAGGTAGGTAGTGCAGTAACCGTCATTCACAAGTCGGCGAAGCAAGGGATACAGTGCACCTTCAGCAACTTCGATATGTTTGGAGACCGCCTGAGCCAGTTCGTAGCCATAACGATCCTGGCGGTTAATTAATACCAGGACGCACAGCTCCAATACTCCTTTTTTGAACTGGATGTTCACATTCACACAGGTTCCTCCTTAGTAGCTTCGTTTATCGCTAGTGTATATTGTTCAGTAGTAGTGAAGTCATCATAGCATTCAGTACTGTTTAATGCAAGGTAGTGATTTTAATATAGTTCCGTATCACGATTGATCGATAATCTATTCGTTTGATGCTGATGCGTAGCTGAAGCCGTCTGTATAACTATAATTCAGCATACGCAAAAACCGGATCGGTTACTTCCGTCTGGAGGCGGATTCCGATCCGGTCTGTGAGATGAACTTTTGGTTCTTCGGTTTACAGATTAATCGCTACACGTCGGTTACTCTTGTGCGTCGAGAACTTTAAGGTCTTCCACAGCAGGGCCCTCAATGACATGGCCTGCATAATCGAAGCGGGAACCATGGCATGGGCAATCCCATGAACGCTCGCCCTCGTTCCATTCCACTTCGCACCCCAAATGGGTGCACGTTGTATCCACGAGAAACAGCTTGCCACTGGTGTCCTTGTAGGCGCCAGCACGTTTGCCGTTATGACGAACGACAGCTCCTTCATCTTCGCCAATATCACTAACGTTTTTGTGCACAATGCCTACTTTACCGGAGATTAATTCCTTGGCTACATTCACATTTTCCACAATAAAATGCTTCATGCCAGGATCGGCCTTGAATCTAGCTGGATCGAATATAGCAGCATGTGGATTGTCACGACCGGTGATACGATCCGCGAGAATGTGTCCTGCCATCGTGCCAGTCGTCATCCCCCATTTGGCAAACCCGGTCGCCACATAGACACGTTCATGTCTTCCGGTAATCGGTCCAATGTACGGCACCTTGTCAATGGAGATCAGATCCTGGGCTGACCAGCGAAAAGGAATGTTGCGAATGCCAAATGTCTCCGCTGCGAACTGCTCGAGGCGTTCATAATGACCGAAGGTGCAGATGCCTTGTCCGGTTTTGTGATTTTCGCCGCCGAAGAGGATAAGTTCCTTTCCGTCATGTAAGACGGTACGCAGGGAGCGGTACGGTGTATCGTCCGAAATGTACATGCCACCTGCATACGGTTTTTCCGGTTCGACTAATACGGCGTAGGATCGTTCTGCGTGTAACCGAGTGAAATAAAATCCGGGATCATAGACGGGGAAATGAGAAGCTACGACAACGTGTTCCGCTGTTACGGAAGGTCCATCTCCATAGGTTCGTACATGCAGTGAAGCGTCTTCCTCTACATCCGTAACAGTCGTATGCTCGTAGATCTGTACCCCTTGTTTTACGGCTGAATTGAGCAAGTAGTGAAGATAGGCCAGCGGATCAAATCGTGCCTGACCCGGCATGCGAATACCTGCTCTGGCGGGAACCGGAATGGGGAGGGGATCGACCCACTCACCAGGAATATGGAGTTTGCCATAGGCGGTCAGCTCAATCTCCAGTTTTTTTATGTTTTCCTCCGATTGAATATAGACGTAGGCATCTTCCTCTGCCCACTGGCAATCAATCTGCTTTTCCTTCACCAGATTACGCATCCACTTGGCGGCATCGGCATTGCCTTCATAGTACATCCGAGCCTGTTCTTGTCCGAAGTGATGCATAATTTCATCGAATATGACACCATGCTGTGCAGATACCTTGGCGGTGGTATGGCCGGTCGTGCCATCCAACACTTTTCCAGCCTCCAGCACGACCACACGCATACCCGTCTGCGCGAGCAGATAGGCTGTAGTAATCCCGGCAATACCGGCACCAATGATCGCCACATCGGCAGTAATATCTTCGGTCAGTTTCGGATAAGCATCGAATTCATGCGTCGCACGCCACAGTGATTCCGGAACGGGGGGCAGACCTGTCTTGGGCTGCTGATTGTCACTCATTTTTCTTCCTCCTTCATCATCTTCAATCTATCGAATGGGATGTTGTTCAGCGCACGTCGTTGTACTCTTATTCATGATTGCCAGACTGTGCCAGGAAAAAACGGTACTGTTGAGATTTTGCAGAGGGGATGTTCACAATTTCCTGCGCAGAACCTCTGTTTTTTTTGCTAAACATGCTTTATGATAGGATTACCGAAACCGTTTTAGGTTTTGGGGTGAAAGTAGAGTTTTATACCTGTAAACCTTGATTATAAAAGGATTAATTTATCCATCGGAAGAACGAATTTATCCGAATTAACCCCCGTTTTTTATTCAGATATGTATTCGCTATCATTACAATCCATTACCCATTATCAAAGGAGATTCCATATGACGACCAACCAAACGAAATATCCGTTTCAAGATACAGCACTAGAGTTAGACACCCGGGTGAAGGACCTTGTATCCCGCTTGACGGAAGATGAAAAAATTGAATCCATGCTGCAATATCAGCCAGCAGTAGATCGCTTGGGTGTACCTGCATACAAACACGGAACAGAAGCGGCACACGGCTTGGCTTGGCTTGGAGAAGCAACATCTTTCCCACAACCGGTGGGGCTTGCATGCACATGGGATGCGGATCTGATGAAGGAGATTGGCTCCGTACTCGGAGACGAGGCGCGTGTATTTTATAAACGCAATCCGGCAGTGAACGGTCTTACGCTGTGGGCACCTACAGTGGATATGGAACGTGACCCGCGCTGGGGACGGAATGAAGAGGCGTATGGTGAAGATCCGGAACTGACAGCCGAGCTGACGACAGCATTGGTCAAAGGAATTCAGGGCGACCATCCAAAGTATTACAAAGCGGTCGCTACCTTGAAGCATTTCCTTGCGAATAATAATGAAGTGGATCGCGGAAGCGGTTCGTCCAGCATTGATCCTCGCAACATGCGTGAATATTATCTGAAAGCGTTCGAGAAGCCATTTAAGGAAGGCGGCGCACAGTCCATGATGACTGCGTACAACTCCATTAATGGTACGCCAGCGTTGTTGCATCCATTTGTGAACGAGATTGTCAAAGGTGAATGGGGCATGGATGGTTTCGTTGTCAGTGATGCAGGCGACGTCATGGGCATCAAGAATGATCATAAATACTATGATTCCCACACACCAGGTACGGTAGAGTCTGTTAAAGCCGGAATTGATAGCATCACCGATGATGCTGATCTGTCCAAACAGGCACTGCGTGAAGGATTGGAACAAGGTACACTCACGATGGATGACATCGACAAGGCTTTGTTCAATACGTTCCGTGTGCGTTTCCGCCTGGGTGAGTTCGATCCGGAAGAAGGCAACCCGTACGCTGCGATCGGTGAAGAGTCCATGATGACGGAGAAAGCAAAAGAATTGTCCCTCAGAGCCGCGAGAGAACAAGTAGTGTTGCTCAAAAACGACAAAGGCACGCTCCCGCTGGACAAAACAAAAGCAGGTAAAGTGGCTGTGATTGGTCAATTGGGTGGAACCGTCTATCGTGACTGGTATGCAGGCACCATGCCGTATAACGTATCCCCACTTGAGGCGATCCGTGACAAAGTAGGCAGCGACAAAGTGACGTTCAAGGATGGAAATGATCGCATTACGTTAACTTCTGTAGCCAATGGGAAGAAGATTGGACTGGCGGATGGTGAGAAATCACCTGTGATTGCTTCCGAAGAAGCGGAAACGTTCATGGTGTCCGACTGGGGCTTCGGAAGTTATACCTTGCAGGCGGAAAGCAACGGCAAATATCTGACCACAGATGAAGAGACCGTAACGGCTTCCGCTGATGAAGTGTACGGCTGGTTCGTGAAGGAAGTATTCCACCTGTTGCCACAACAGGACGGAAGTGTAGGTCTGACGACTTGGAATGGCAAAACGGTGACTGCACCTAATGGTGGAAACGATGCATTCGCAGTGTCCGAAGAACTGAAGTCTTTCGGTGCTACAGAGACATTCAAGCAGGATGTGATTGTGAATGGACTTGAGGAAGCAGTAGCAGCTGCCAAGGCTGCGGAAACGGCGATTGTCTTTGTCGGTAATAATCCGCTTGTCAATGGTAAAGAAGAGATTGATCGTCCAAGTCTTGATCTCGCCGAATCCCAGCAACGTCTGGTTGAGGCGGTCTATGCCGCTAACCCGAATACGGTAGTTGTCATCGTGGGTAGTTATCCGTTCACATCGAATTGGGTTCAGGAGAACATCCCGGCGGTATTGTATACTTCGCACGCAGGACAGGAACTGGGTAACGCCGTGGCTGACGTATTGTATGGCGACTATGCGCCAGCAGGCCGTTTGAACATGACATGGGTACAATCGGCAGATCAACTGACCGACATCAAAGATTACGATATTATTCAATCCGGTCGCACGTATCAATATTTTGAAGGCAATGTACTGTATCCGTTTGGACATGGTCTAACGTATGCAACGTTTAAATACAGCAATTTGGAACTTAGCCCAACTCAAGTGGGTACAGAGGGCAACGTTACGGTAACTGTGGATGTGACTAATACCGGTTCAGTGGCTAGCGACGAGGTTGTACAGTTGTATGTTCGTGCAGGCAAATCCCGAGTGAAACGTCCACTCAAAACGTTAAAAGGATTCCGTCGTCTTCATATCGAAGCCGGAGCTACAGTGAAAGTCAGCTTCACCTTGCCTGTTCAGGAACTGGCAATCTGGGATGTAACTCGTGATCGGTATGTCGTGGAAAACGGAACATACTCCATCATGGTTGCCAAGTCATCCTCCGATGTTCAGCTGGTTGCAGACCTGACGGTAGAAGGAGAGACGATCCCTGCTCGAAATCTGGGCGTAGCTACCCGTGCTGAGAATTATGATGCTTACCTGGGTGTTGACCTGGATGAGAGCAAAGAGGGCGGAAGTGCTGTCCGCGTAATTGGAGAGCAAGGATGGATTGCCTTTAAGGATGCGGATCTGGGTAGTGGGGCAGCAGCAATTGAAGCTCGTGTATCCGCAGAACAAGCAGGTGCTGTGTTGGAAGTGCGACTCGGTTCACCGGAGGGTACGCTCGCAGGACGTGTGGAACTTGCGCAAGGCGAAGCCCAGCAGTGGTCTACCGTTAAGGCAGAACTCACGGGTGCATCAGGTGCACAGGATGTATACATTGTGCTGTCCGCAGGCGTACGCATCAGCCACTTCGAGATTCGCTAAGTTGAATAGCTAATGAAAAAGCCTCCGAATGTATTCGGAGGCTTTCGTTTGTTGTGTGATATGAACCGTGCTTGTATTGTCCCTTAAACGTATTTTTATTTTCCGTCAAACGAAATCATTTTTTGCACAAATTGCTTCAATTGCTTGTTGGTTTCATTTAACTGCTCAATCGTACTCATAAAATTGTTTACGAGTTCAGCCTGCTCTTGGGAGCTTGCGGTGATCTCACCAAGTTCATTCTCCATGCCCTGAATGGATTGGCGAACTGACAGAAGAGAATCTTCAATGCGGGCCGTCGCTTCCTTGGTATCCACAGACAGTTTGCGAATTTCTTTGGCGACAACGCCGAAACCTGCACCGGCTTCACCTACACGAGCAGCTTCAATAGCTGCATTCAAGCCGAGCAGATTGGTTTTTTCAGAGATTTCACGAATGAAGCTGGCGACTTGAGTGACATTGCCTGATTTCTGTACAGCTTGTTTGGAGTTGTTCCGGATCTCTTCGGTAGTGGCACTGAGCTCCTCGGAGTGTGCGGCTACATGTTGTACACTGTCAATTAACTGGTTGGTCAGATTTTCGGTAGCATCCATGAGCTGTTGCAGCTGATCCTGGTCATCCATACTGTAGAGCAGATTAAACAGGGCGATGACTTCACCTTGTTCATTTTTAATGGGGATAAATGCTACGTCAAAAGGAACACCGAATATATCCTTGGAGTAGTGATCGAATCGTTTGACTGTACCGCCGTTCAGATCTGCAAAATTTCGATTTACATCCAACAAAGGGTCTCCGGGTTGATACTTCAGTTGCTTTAGCGATTCACCTGCTGAAAAATACAGGAATTTCTCGTGATCAATAACGGATAGAGTCACATCCTGACGGATGGTGTCTCGAAAGAAAGGCATACATGTAATTAATGCTTGAACAATATCCATATAAAAGGTTAATCCTCCCTGGCTACCTTATGTAAACGGTTAAATTTTAAATGCTAAATTACTAACTACCTATATAATATATCGTCATGCAATAGAGAAGAAAGTAGAGAGAATGATAAAACTTATTTCTTTAAAGAAGACCGCTATACGCTAACAAGGCACGAGTCCGCTGGGGACCCGTGCCTTGTTAGTTGGTGAGGGGAATAAAACCAATGTTTACAGCATACTGAGTTGCATTGTAACGATGGTTCGAGTGGCTAGTGTTGCACTGACATCAATCAAACGCTGATTCCGACTGCCACGGAAGGGCAGCGAGACATCACGCTCCGATTCAACGTATCGACCGTCAATAATGACATCGCACAACCGGGCAAGCTCCGCTCTCGCAGGGTCGGTGACCAGCTCTTCATATTCGAATCCTGTGTAGGCCCATACCGTCATATCAGGACGTGCAGCCCGAAGCTGCTGGACCCAGGACGTACATTCTGCTGCCGAGAAAAAGGGATCACCACCACACAACGTAACGCCATCCAGCAACGGATGGTTCGTCACTTCATACAGAATCTGCTGCTGCCGCTCTTCTGTAAAGGGCTCACCCGCTCGAAAGCTCCACGAATCCGGACTGAAGCAGCCCGGACAGGCGTGACGGCATCCGCTGATGAACAACACGGCACGCAGGCCTGTCCCTTCATTCACCGATTCCGGGATGTATCCATACAGATTCACCGGTGCTTCACCCGATCCCGTACTTCGGCCTGTTTCGCAGCATTGAAGCGTACTTTGTAATCTCCGGTCAGATAGCCGGTTACGCGGCGTAACCGCTGGAAGTGCACATGGTCCTCATGGACTTCACAACCTGGGCATACATCCCCGATGACCCCTTCATAACCACATGCAGGGCAGCGATCAATCGGATGGTTAATGGAGAAATAACCGATATCTTGTGCCAGTGCATACTGTACGATCCGCAGAAAAGCTGCGGTGTTGGCTCGAACGTTTCCATCAAGCTCCACATAGGAGATTGCACCCGCATTACATAACGTGTGGAACGGAGCCTCCAGCTCAATCTTCCGATAAGCTGGAAGCGTGTGATAGACCGGAATATGGAATGAATTCGTATAATACTCCCGATCATTAACTCCAGGAATGATGCCATAGCGCGCTCTGTCGATCTTCGTGAATTTGCCGGACAATCCCTCAGCCGGTGTGGCAAACAGGGTAATATTCAGGTTATGCTGCTCGCTCATCCGGTCACAGAACTCTCTCATGGTTCGAATAATGTTCAGCGCTTCCCGATGTACATGAGGGTCCTGCCCGTGATGGCGCCCATAGAGAGCTGTCATACATTCAGCCAGACCGATGAAACCAAGGGATAACGTACCGTGTTTCAGCAGATCGGCAACAGGCTCATTCGGAGCGAGCTGTTCGCCACCTTCCCATACACCCTCCCGCATCATGAAGTCCGATGCCTTGGCAGGTTGCACAGTCTGGATACGGTAGCGGTGCAACAGACCGTCAGCAGCATTATGCATCACGGATTCGAGGGCGGTGTAGAAACCTGCCCGATCGGCAACGGCTCTACTGCCCTGGCAGATGCCAAACCGGATGCCGAGCTTGACCAGGTTGATGGTATTGAATGACAGATTTCCCTTACCACTCTGACGATTACGCCCAAACCGGTCAGCCAGTGTACGTGTGCGGCATCCCATGGTGGCGATGATTGTATCCGGATCTTCCGGATGATAGAAGGGCAGGTTGAAGGAGGCATCCACATTGACAAAGTTGGGATACATCCGCCGGGATGAACAGGTGACTGCGAGACGGAATAAGTCATAGTTTGGCTCACCCTGAGCTTGATTGATCCCCTTTTTGCACTGGAAAATATGTTGGGGGAACACAGGTGTCTCCCCGTTGCCCAGACCACGTATAGTCGCTTCCAGCAATGAGCGTGATACTAACCGACCTTCCGCTGATGTGCATAATCCATAGTTCAGTGAAGTGAAAGGAATCTGTCCACCTGCCCGACTGCTCATCGTATTCAGGTTATGAATCAGCGATTCAGCAGCTTGTCCTGTCTCCAATTCAGTCTCTTCATAGGCGAAGGCATATGCCCGCGGACATTGATTCTTCGCTTCGATGCTGTCCAGATGAAGCTGTTCATCCTCAAGCAGGACATTCTCACCAAAGAGGCGTTGCCCTTTGCGGTAATGTTTGCGGAACGATCGCTGTACATAAGGCGCCAGATCCCAGTCAATCTTATTAGCTGATACACCGCCATATTGACTGTTCTGCTGGGATTGGAAGATGATCGCAACCAGAGCCATGGCAGACATGATCGTCTGAGGTGTGCGAACCGATCCGTTGCCTGTGTTGAAACCTGCAGCGAGGAGACGGTCAAACGGGATAAAGATACAGTTGGTCGTTCCGAGTGCATACTGATCCAGATCGTGTACATACAGATCCCCGTTCTCCACAGCTTGAGCAAGCTCTTCCGGCAATACATGACGCAGAGCATGCCACTTGGCGGTCTCCGAACCGAGTCTGCTCATCTTGCCGCTGAAGGAGTCTCCGTTCAGATTGGCATTTTCCCTCAGCGTATCGGCGTCTTCTGCGCCAATAATTCGTCGTCCCAGGTCGGATAATAGATCGGATGCCGGTGGAGTGGCATACTCAAGCATGTTCATGTAAGGTTCCTCCTAAAATGATTTCGGATATCATTCAATTTCCACATAACACTATATGTAGATTCGTATTATCCATTTATAAACTATATGTGGTTATTTGGGTGTGATAATGATCACATAGCTGATTTGGCAATATGGACGTTCCTTTAATTGCTGCGGATAAAGGTTCCCAAAGTCTGAGCGGAAGCGTATAATTTCTAGTTATTCTGCAAGTATAATATCCGAAGTCGGACAAGATGGGTTTTGATCAATACGAAGAGGAGATTTGACATGACTTTTCGGTTATTAAGCCATCCGTTTAAGACCTGCTTTTGTCCAAAAATGGGCTATGGGCAGGGAGTATGATTCTCTTATACTTCTACGGTGTTAATCATATAAGTATAGATTGTGACAGTTATTCGGATTTTTGATGACCCCTGTACGTGATTAAACATTCTGATATACAGATTTGAAAGTGCAGCTAAGATAAGAGGGGTGAATCATGGGGACGGCAGAAGGCATTACGAGAGGCTTCTATGAAGATATAAAGGAAGCTGCGGCCCATATCGTAGACGTATTAAGCGGTATATTGAAGGTCAATACCATCTTCGTTGCCACGAATGACGGGGTAACGAATGTCATTTTGGAGGCCTTTAACCGTACGGAAGAGTTAATCGTTAAAGGTAGTGTACTTTCATTTAACGAATCATATTGCAGTCTGGTATTAAGAGATAAGGGCAGTGTTCTTACCATTCAGAATACATGTGAACATCCGATGACACGATCTATGGATGTCACGAGTGGGCTCGGGAATCGTTTCTTCGTTGGCGTGCCCATCATGCGAAGATCCGGCGAAACATTCGGTACTATTTGTCTGATGGATAATCCTGATTACGTGATCAGCGAAACCGACATGAAGACACTGAATGCGATGGCTGTGTTCCTGGGTTATGTTGTCGATCTGGAGAGCACGCTGCATGTACAGGAACGGAAGCTTAGTGATTCGGAACAAATGCAAGAGCAGCTCCAGGCAGAGAAGGAACGAGCCGAATCGGAGGCCATGACCAAAGCGCAGATGCTAAAGCTGATGAGTCACGAGATTCGCAATCCGTTGAACGGCATCCTTGGACTGACGGATCTGATGCGTACTCCGGATATGTCTGAGGAGCAGTCGGAATATGTGAACATGATTGAGACGAGCGGCAATATCCTGCTCTCCTTGCTTAATAATATGATGAATTTCAATATTAATGAGGCAGGTAAAACCGTTATACATGATGATCCGTTCGATCTGGTCGGCACTATTGAGAATACCGTCTATCTCTATGCCGGGATTGCGGCGGGCAAGAACATTGAGTTGGGATTAAATCTCAAACTGAATGTGTCGCAAGTGTTCGTTGGTGATGAAGTCAAGATTGGACAGCTGCTTGCACATGTCATTCAGTATGCTATGGATTCAACGCGTGAAGGGTCGGTTCTGATCACGGCAGTGGTGAACGGAGAAGAGACTGAGGAGACCGGTACACTTGTGCTCAAGGTGAGGTACACGGGCCAGATGTTATTGGATATCCAAAAACTGATTGGAAGCAATCTGGGTTTGGCGGTAAGTCAGAATCTTGCTATTCTCATGCATGGCCGTATTCAGGTGGATCGTATGATGGAGAATGAGACGGAATTTCAGATTAGCCTTCCATTACGCAGGTACTGGGAGTTGCCACAGCTGGCAAGTGTTCAGCAGCGGTTAAAAGGCAGAAAGGTATTGCTTGCCAAAGACCCTGATATTCTGCAAGGCGTTTCTTCCCTGATGCGCAGATGGGAGATGGATGTGCATATGACCTCCGGTTCGACCGTAGCGCATGATTGGATCAAGGAAGGCTTCAAGCCGGATGTGGCCGTTGTAGATATGGGATTACGGGAAGGTGGCGCAGTCGATTTTGTACATGAACTGAAACAGCGGCTGGAGAATCTGCCCGTCCTTGCTCTGGTTCCCTATGGTATGCATATTGCCCTGCATGAAGCCGAAAGCTTTGATGCTGTTCTGACGAAGCCGGTCAGACAGGCGGATCTGTTGAACGCATTAAGTATTACGCTGCCTTAATTACGCAGACAGACGAATATAAATTTCTTAATTTGGCGCACCTGTTATAGGTGCGCTTCTTTGAATTTCCCATTTTCTGAGCCGAAGCCCTTTTATTCCGAGCTGGTTACGTTACAATAGAATGTGAACTTCATCTTTATAACCAACAGAGGAGGATGCACATTGGATTATCGCAGATTAGGTGGAAGCGGACTGAAAGTGAGCGAGATCAGCCTGGGAAGCTGGCTGACGTACGGAGGGTATGTGGAACGTGAAAATGCGGTGAAATCAATTGAAACTGCATTCGATGAAGGTATTAACTTTTTTGATACAGCCAATGTATACGAACGGGGTGCAGCGGAAGAACTGCTGGGGCAGACGCTCAAAGCATACTCCCGTGACTCCTATGTGCTTGCAACCAAAGTATTTGGCAAAATGGGTGATGGTCCGAATGACCAGGGCCTGTCTCGCAAACATATCAAGGAGCAATGTGAAGCCAGCTTGAAGCGCTTAGGCGTTGAATATGTGGATATCTATTATTGCCATCGTTATCATACAGAAACACCGATTGAAGAAACACTTCGTGCGCTCGATGATCTGGTGCGTCAGGGCAAAGTGTTGTATGTTGGCGTCAGCCAGTGGACTGCGGCTCAGATGGAAGCTGCGTTGGGTACAGCAGATCGTCTGCTCCTGGATCATATCGTGGTCAATCAGCCGGTGTACAACATGTTTGACCGATATATCGAAAATGAGATTATTCCGCTGGGTGAACGTAAAGGCATCGGACAAGTTGTATACTCTCCGCTTGCTCAAGGTCTATTGACCGGGAAATACACATCCGTTTCCGATATTCCGGAGAACAGCCGTGCTGCCAAGCTGGGCTGGGACGAAGGAAAAATCAATGCGGATCGCATCGGGAAAGTTCGTCAACTGATTGAAGTGGCGGACAAGCTGGATCTGAAGGTTGGCCAACTGGCCCTGGCCTGGATTCTGCGTCAGAACAATGTGTCCAGTGCACTTGTAGGGGCGAGTCGTCCCGAGCAGGTAAAAGAGAATGCGGCTGCATCTGGCGTGAAGCTGGATGCTTCTATTATCGAGGAGATTGAACGAATCCTTGCGTAATCTCCTGTCAGCACATGAGCTCGGATGATATGTAATCATCCATAAGCAAAGGGATGTCCTGTACGCCTGAATGGCGAACGAGACATCCCTTTTTGTGAAGTGGAACATAAACGTGATAACAGGCTTTAAAGCGTAAGAGGCAGAGAACGAAGTGGTAAGGCACACACTCGATTACGTCCTGTGTTCTTGGCTTCATATAATGCACGGTCTGCCTGCTCGAAGAAGTCGTTATCATCATGATCATCACAATGATCCGGATACACAGCTACACCAATGGAAATGGTCAGACGTATCGTGTGCCCGTCAGGAAGGGCAAATTGATATCTCTCTACCCCTTGGCGAATCGATTCAGCGATAGCCATGGCCTGTCGATGTCCACAGTCGAGCAAGAGAATGGCGAATTCTTCACCACCGTTTCGTGATACGATATCGGTGGAACGCGCATGTTCAACGAGCAGTTGGCCGAGTTGCTTCAGAACGGCATCGCCGGCAGAATGGCCGAATGTGTCATTTACTTTTTTGAATCGGTCAATATCGATGGCCAGCAAGGATAGCTTTTGTTGGTAATCCCGTGCATGCTGAAGCTCCGATTGAAGTGATTTTTCGAACTGTCGCCGATTGCTCAGATTGGTAAGGTGGTCGGTAGATGCTCTTCTTTCCAAAAGAAATAACATTTCATTGGATTTATTAATGAATTCTGCGATGAAATAGATAAAGATTCCACCGACAAAGGAAATGGTCATCTGTAACGGATATACCTTCATTAATGAATTCATGCTGTCCGTGTTCAGCATAAGGATGATAAAGATCAACGTTATGCCCAGCAGATTCATCGTAATAATTTTGGTCAATCTGGACCAGGAAGCATAGGCGAAATATACACCGGACAGTCCGATCAGCGTCATGACAAATCCTGCATCAATAGCAGAGGAAGATATGCCAAACATCAGAATACGAAGGATCGAGATAACGAGTCCCGTAATGACCGAAGCCAGTCCTCCCAGATATACCGCTGCGGTGACGATGGCCAAATGCCGTAGATCTACAATTGTACTTTCGTTCAGAGGGAAGGAATAGTTCATGAGTACTGTGCCATATATGCCGAATAATAAGCCGCCAATCAACTGAACACGTAATGAGGGAAAAGGCAATCGGATACTATAGAACTTGGCGATGATTCCGGACACGTACATAAACGTAATTATGACACAGATATTAATGAAAAAAGTGCTAAACAACCGACATTCCCCCTTTTTACGCACATCCCTATATTTTATCTGAAAAATGATGCTGTAGCGAACCATATTATCCCAAATTCTTGAGGGGATTGCTGGGAAAGGCATTTTTAATTCCATATCCTGCTTATTGGCATGAATGTTGACTTCATTATACAATGAGATTTATACTTAATCTAAATCAAAATTCATTCCTTCTTTTATGGGGAAACTATCGTAAGTAGAAGATCAGCGTCTGATTTCATATAAAATGGATCAATAATAAAGGAGAAATGGTTGTGAGAACTTTAAATCTGACGATACAACGACAAGCGGTGTATGATGTGGTGCGCCATTCGGAGGATCACCCGACAGCTGCTGACGTCATGAATCGACTCGTGGAACAAGGATATAATCTGGCCTATGGTACGGTATATAATTCTCTTCGTTATCTGACGGACAAAGAATTGATCAGGGAGCTTAAGCTTGGGGAGACAGCAAGCCGGTACGATGCCCGCATGGATGATCATCAGCACATTATGTGTGAAGTGTGCGGCAAAGTGGACGAGGTGATGACGGAGGTTCCTCCACAATGGATGAAACAGGTAGCTGAAGAAACCGGATATGCAATCGACCATGCTCATGTGGTCTTTGGAGGTGTCTGCGGGGAATGCAGAAACAAACGGATCAAGTAAAAATAAAGCTGCCTGGCCGTCGTTTACCTCTGCGGGTTAAACCAGCCTTGTCCGATTCAGCACCTCTTGTGGACAATTGCCCTGTTACACGCCGTGTTATTCTAATCAGCCCGATGCCAGGGCAAGTACATGAACTGGTAAAGGCCTTGACGGATAGCTGCTTCGATGTGCTGGTCTTTCACCGCTGGGAACCGGATCTGCATGAACGTCTTGTCTTCGACCTGTTGATCTATGATCTGTCTGTTGCAGGAACCATCGATGCATTCGCTGGGATCAGCAGCCGATTGAACCGGGAGGCGGAACATACCACGCCTTGTCTGTATCTGGTCGGTGAGAAGATGATCGGCAGCGCGAGTGGACCGATGCTTCAGGAGGAATTGCTGGTGTGGCCTGCACGCCCGCAGGAAGCTCTGTACCGGGTGCAGCGTATGATTGGCAACAGTCCTGCTCTGCCCAAACGTGGATTTTTGCCTGAGGAAGGGCAGCGCATCGGATTCAAGGATCTGTGGCTCGATCGTGAACGAATGAGTGTGCAGCGCGATAATAACCGAATTCACTTGACCAAGACCGAATATGATCTGTTGCTCAAGCTGATCGATGCCAAAGGTGCAGTCATTTCCCGTGAGGAAATGCTCAGTGATATCTGGGAGACGGACTTTACCGGTGGAAGTAATGTGGTCGATGTTCATATTAAAAGCTTGCGCAAAAAATTGGGCGATAACGCGTCTTCGCCGCAATATATCGTAACAGTAAGAGGAGTGGGCTACCGCCTGGCGGATTAGTCCGCCTTTTTTTTGCCCAAATTTAATCTTTCACTTCATGTTTTTTCGGGTACTAACTAATAGATAGGCAGATCAAAATCATTCCCTTAGAAACATTAATCATGCTTCATTCATGAAGTGTGCAAGAACCTCATCTTAATCTCATGTGAACCTCATGCAAGAGTAGAGTGGGACATGTTAGAATCAATTTAACAGTTAGATCAAGTCTAAATGTATATTTAAATCGAAGCCGAATATGATTTTAATAGTAGATATATAGCAGCCGTGAAACCCATTAGAGGAGGACGACATGATGACAGAACGTATGACAACCAATCAGGGCGCACCCGTAGGTGACAATCAGCATTCCCGCACAGCAGGTAGAAGAGGACCGACACTGCTTGAAGACTACCATCTCATTGAAAAAATAGCCCACTTTGACCGTGAACGTATTCCAGAACGGGTCGTACATGCAAGAGGAGCAGGCGCTCATGGCGTATTCACACTGGAGCAGAGCATGAAGGAGTATACAACAGCTGACTTCCTGCAAGATCCGGGTACGGAGACCGATGTACTGGTTCGTTTCTCGACTGTTATTCACGGTACGGGATCACCAGAGACTGCACGGGATCCACGTGGATTTGCCGTCAAATTCTACACGCGTGAAGGCAACTATGATCTCGTCGGTAACCATCTGCCCGTATTCTTCATTCGTGATGCCATGAAATTCCCCGACATGGTTCACTCCCTGAAGCCAGCTCCGGATACGAATATTCAGGAACCGGCGCGATATTGGGACTTTATGACCCTCTCACCAGAATCAACGCATATGATGACCTGGTTGTTCTCTGATCTGGGCACACCGGCGAATTATCGGGAGATGGATGGATTCGGCGTACATGCTTTCAAATGGATCAATGCACAGGGGCAGGTTCACTATGTAAAATATAAGTGGGAGTCTGCACAAGGGGTTCGAGGCTTCTCTCGTCAGGAAGCTGCCGAAGTACAGGGACAAGACTTTAACCATGCTACCCGGGACCTGCATGAACATATCAAGAACGGGCAGTACCCGCAGTGGAAGCTTCAGGTACAGCTGTTGAAGCCTGAGCAGATGGATGATTTTGCTTTTGATCCGCTCGATCCAACCAAAACCTGGCCTGAAGATGTACTGCCATTCCATACGGTGGGCACCATGACCCTGAATCGGAATCCGCAGAACTTCTTTGCTGAAGTGGAGCAGGCTGCCTTTTCACCTAGTGCGCTTGTACCTGGAATTGAGCCTTCCGAAGACAAATTGCTGCAAGGACGCTTATTCTCTTATCCAGATACACAGCGGCACCGTCTTGGACCGAACTATTTGCAAATTCCAGTGAATTGCCCGTACGCACCTGTTCGTAATCATCAGCGTGATGGACTCATGAATGTGAATCAGGACCCATCTCCGGTGAACTATGAGCCCAACAGTTCCGGAAACAGCCCGCAGGAAGATCCGGCATACCGGGACAGTCAGGTTCCGTTGCAAGGGCATGTTACACGTGAGAAAATCGAGAAGACGGATGATTACACGCAGTCAGGAGAGCTTTTCCGTTCATTTACCCCTGTAGAGCAGCAGCATTTACTGGATAATCTGATCAATGACCTTAAGGGCGTATCTGTTGATATTCAAATGCGTGCCCTCTGCCATTTCTTCCGGGCGGATGGACAGCTTGGCGGACGTTTGGCTCATGGACTCGGTGTGGATATTTCTGCACATATGCCGTCACAGGATGGAAAATAAAAATACAGTTTAACCATGTTCTACAACATCATATGGGCTGATTTTCGGTGAAGATCGGGCAGAACCGCGAACGTGCGGAACTCCCGGTCTTTCGCTTTTTTTGCTGAAATGGAAAACAAATTTACAAATCATTTACATAAAATAGCTGACATAGAGGTTGACTTCTCATATGATGGCACTACAATGGGTAGTGTGAGGGGTGTCAGAACATGAGAATACACAATTTTAAAGTGGGTGAGCGTGGGCTCAACCGATTTTTCGGTCCGCTGGAAGCCAAGATCATGGACATTTTATGGGCTCGTCCTGGCAGCAGCATCCGTGAAGTGCAGACCGCACTTGAACAAGACAAAGACGTCAATTTTAATACAGTCATGACCGTAATGAACCGGCTCGTGGACAAAGGACTGCTTGGCAAGACACAAAAGGGCAGAACATCTATGTACCAACCGGTACAGAGCAAGGAGGAGTTTATGAACGACCAATCCAAGGAACTGTCACATGAGTTGGTGGATGAATTCGGAGCGTTGGCATTGAATCATATGCTGGATGCGCTGGATGAAGCAGATGCGGGTCTGATTGAACGCCTGGAACAGAAGATCAAACAATGGAAAAAGGATAGCGATTAAGATGTGGAAGGCCCGCTCGAAGCTTTTGTTTACCGTCGGGTTTGGCATTCCGTTACTCGTGTTCATGCAGATGTTCATGTACGCGATGTACAAAATTTTTGGCTGGGATATCCCGTTTAATCTGCTCTGGCTCTGCAATCATTGGATGAGTCGTCTGGGATGGCTATCCGTTGGACATTTCCTGCTGGCACTGGTGTTGCTAACATTTGCCGGAACAGGTTGGTTGCTAACGGTTCGTATGATGAAAACCAGGGCAGCTGTGCGTAAACTCCGTTCCATGGAGGTTCGTGCGTTATCCCGCGAACTGGAGTCCAGGTATCACCATCTCGGACAGCCCGGATTCATTGTGGTGGACAAGCCATCGCCGGTTGCATTTACAATCGGTTTATGGAAACCTTGCATCGTACTCTCCACGGGACTTCTGACGATGCTGGATGCTGAAGAGGAGACCGCAGTTGTGTACCACGAAGTCCATCATCTGTGGCACCGTGACCCACTGAAGACGACGCTGTTGTCGGTGTTTGCAATCATGATGCCTTATATTCCCGTATTGAAGCATACGTCGAAACATTACAATATCGTGAGAGAGATTCTGGCGGACAATGAGGCCATCGAGCGTACAGGCAATGTGGCAGGCATTGGCAGTGCTTTGCTCAAGCTGCTCCGGGCTTGTCCTGAGCCTTGGGGAGCCAAAGAACTGACCGTTCAATCTTCATTTGCAGATACCTCCGTAAATGTGCGGATTTCACGTCTGCTTGACCCGGAAAAGGACGTAACGCTGAGATTGCCACGCTATGCTGTTCTGATGTCGGCTACCGTTTTCCTGTTGCTGTCTATCTTGTTTGTTTGGTCCATTGGATAAATCAACTTGGCTAAATGTGAGTTGAATATAACACTAGGGAGGAAGATGAACATGAATAACAAAAGTGTAGAGATAGGATTACTTTTCTCAAGGATTATGATCGGTTTGATCTTTGTATTGCACGGTTGGAGTAAATTCGAAGGTGGAATCAGCGGTACGGTAGGTTTCTTCGAAAGTATCGGTATTCCCGGATTTCTTGCATCGGTTGTAGCCATTATTGAGTTGGTGGGTGGTGCGGCGATGATTCTGGGTCTGGGAACACGTGTGTTTGCTGCCTTGTTTGTCATCGTTATGGGTGGCGTTCTGCTTACAGCCAAAGTGGGTGAGCCGTTCATGAGTGGTACCGAGTTCGATTACTTGCTGCTGGCGGGTTCCCTGACACTGCTTTTCACAGGAAGCCGCTTCCTGGCTGTAGATCATCTTTTCTCCAGACAGGGGAACGCTCGCCAGAATGTGAGTGCTTGAACTGACTAACGATCGCTTAAAAAAATATTGAATTGCAGGATGAGTTCTGCAACGAGGCTCTTTATTGACCAGGCCGGTTCGGGAAATGGATTTGCGAACCGGGCTGATTAGTAGAGAGCTTTTTTTAAATATATGGAAGTATATTATTTCACCATCCTTCTCTATATTTCTTCGGAATGAAACACGCTGAGTCGCTAGAGGACGGTGACAGCCGTTTCGCCTTGTTTGGACGATATGCCACTGTTCTGATACAATGAGAATAAGTATGTTACTAAATAAAAATTAGAATATAAATTTGAAGTTGAGTACATCAAATTAAGATGAGGAGGATGCATTTTATGATTAACGTCATTCCATCCGATGCCCGCTCCAGCTTTGATCGAGGCTGGCTCCGTGGCAGTCACAGCTTTTCCTTTGGAGAATACCAGGACCGGGAGAATACGGCGTTTGGACCGATGCGGGTAGCGAACGACGATGTGATTGCGCCAGGTCGCGGTTTTGGGGCTCACCCACATAGTGACATGGAGATTGTATCCATCGTACTGAACGGCAAGCTACGACATGAGGATAACCTGGGCAACGTGGCCGTTACTGCATTTGGCGGTATTCAGCGAATGTCAGCTGGCAGTGGCATGATTCATACCGAGCATAATGCATCTGATACCGAAGAGGTACGTTTGCTCCAGCTCTGGTTCATGCCGCATACGAAAGGGTTGCAACCCTCCTATGAGACCACATCATTTGATCCAGCAGCACTCGCAGGAAAGCTTGTACCTATTGTATCGCCAGACGGAGGTCCAAGAGTTGCGACCATTCATCAGGATATGACGATCTACCTTGGCCGTTTGACCAAAGACGAGACATTAACCTTTAATCAGGATACGGGCCGCCGGATGTACATTTTCTCCATTGAAGGCAAGCTGGAATTGAATGGAGAGCACCTGTTGAATGAAGGAGACACGGCTCGTGTGGAACAGCGGGATTCAATAGAGCTGCAAGCAAACGAAGACACGTTCTATATGATCATTGATCTGCCGTAAATGGCTGATGGAGTGAAATCCAAGATGAAGGAGGATATACACTTATGGCGCAACAGGAATGGTTTATGGTTAAACATGCAGTAACTGGACGAGGACTCGCGAATAGCAAAACAGATGCGCTGTCCTATCGGTTCCAGCAGGAGGGCACAGGTTTTATATTTACTGTTACTGGCCTGGACGAGCAGACTGTGGAACAGATTATGGAGCTTAGACAGGAACTGAACGTATTTCGTTTCGTTCAACGCAAGGATCAGCCCCTTTTGAAGCACTGGTACTACGTAGAGGGTGAGCGGGTAGAGTACGACAGGGAGCGTCACACGCTGAGCATTTATGCGAAGTCGGAGATTCGTTATGTCCCTGAAGATTATTTTGCCGATTAACTAGGACGTGTCTGAAATATAGGTTGAACAGGTTTTGGAATAGTTAAGGAGGTCTCTGTTAAATACAGAGGCCTTTTTGCTGTCTGCATTCAGAGGAATCATTCGTAATTTTGCAAAAAAGACCACATAATTCCCAGCTGTCTGGCACAAGCTACCTTGTATAAAAATAAGAACGGAGGGGCGGCATATGGCAGACAAAACATCCGGGAAAGACAAGTCCCGACAACCCGAACGAGAAGAAAAAAAACATATCCCTCTGGGACTGCCGTCCCCGCCTTTTATTCGGCAGCCGATCAGTACAATACATGAAACTCAGATTCAGGCGGTAAAGGAAATCTTCTCCGATTGTTCTGATGTGGTTTTCCGCAACGTTATGATTACACCAGAAGTCAAAGGACTTCTGGTCTATATTGAAGGCATTGTGAACTCGGCCGATATCCAGGAGCATATGCTGCGTCCGATTATCCGAGGGCTGGTGCAGCAGAGAACAGATAAACCTGATGTTCCGCTGGATGATACAACCGTTGAGCTGACCCAAGTGAAGCGCGTTGAAACCTGGGCAGCTGCGACAGAAGGGGTACTGGCATCCTCGGCCCTTCTGGTGGTCGATGGCAGTAGCGAAGCCTGGATGTTCAACGTAAAAGGCGGCGTAAGACGCGGTGTAGAGGAACCTCAGACGGAATCCGTAATTCGGGGACCGCGAGAGGGATTTACCGAAACGCTGCGCGTGAACACGGCTTTATTACGGTTTAAGCTAAAAACACCCTCACTCAAGATGGTTAGTATGACCCTCGGTACAGAAACCAAGACGGATATCGTTCTGACCTATATTGAGGATATTGCTGATCCCAAGTTGATACGGGACGTGAAGAAACGTCTGGAAAAAATAAGCATCGACGGCATTTTGGAGACAGGTTATATCGAGGAATTGATTGAGGACCACCCGTATTCGCCATTCCCGCAAATGCACTATTCCGAGCGTCCGGATACGGTAGCAGGCAACCTGTTGGAAGGGCGGTTTGCCATTATGGTAGACGGTACTCCCTTTGCGTTGATTGCTCCAGTTACGATGTGGCAGATGCTTCAGGCCAGCGAGGACTACTATGAACGATTCTTCATCAGTAATCTGGTACGCTGGATCCGCTTTTTATTCGTAGCTATCGCTCTATTCCTACCCGCCTTGTATATCTCGATCACGACTTTTCATCAGGATATGTTGCCTACCACGCTGATTCTGAGTATTGCCGGTGCTCGGGAAGCCATCCCTTTCCCGGCTCTGGTGGAAGCCCTCATCATGGAGCTATCGTTCGAAGCCCTCCGGGAAGCCGGGGTCAGGTTACCCAAAACGGTGGGTCAGGCCGTCAGTATCCTCGGTGCACTCGTGATCGGACAGGCCGCAGTTCAGGCGGGGATTGTATCGGCGCCGATGGTTATTATTGTATCGATGACAGGTATAGCTTCCTTCACGATTCCGCGGTTTAACTTTGCGATTACGGTGCGTTTGCTGCGATTTCCCATCATGTTACTGGCGGGCATGCTCGGACTGTATGGTATTGTGATTGGTTTGGTCCTGATCTCGGTGCATCTGACACAGATGACTTCGTTTGGTGTGCCATATCTGTCAGGTCTTAGCCCGTACAGCAAAACAGATACCAAAGATATTCTCATTCGTGTGCCGTGGTGGAAAATGATTAATCGTCCTTCTACGGTTCAGGATAACCAGAAACGGATGAATGAAAAGATCAATGGTTCGCCTGAAGCTGAGGAAGGATGGTGAACACATGTTTCTTATTCGAAAAATTCGCGCTGTATTGATGTTGCTGCTATGTACCCTTTTCATAGCAGGATGCTGGGATCGTAAGGAGATTAATGATGTTGCCTTTGTGATTGGCATAGCGGTCGATAAGGAGGGGGAAAATTACAGATCCAGTCTGCAGATTGCGCTTCCCGGTCAATCCGGTGCTTCTGGCAGTACGGGAGGCGGCGGAGGTACAAGCGGGGACAAATCATGGTTCATGTTGTCCAATACGGCGAAGACACTTCGGGGGACTTCACTCGAGGGTCAAAAAGCGCTATCTCGCAAGATTTATTATGCGCACCGCCGAACCATTCTAATTGGAGAGGATCTTGCCCGGGATGGCGTGGCCTCCATGCTCGATTTGTTTACACGTTACCCACTTAACCGATTCTCAGCATTGCCAGTCGTTACCAAAGGTGAGGCATACGCTGTGATGGATACGGATGCACCTATAGAAAAATTCCCATCCGAGATGGTGAGAGAGCTATGCTTACTAAATATGCGGAATCCGCGTTCACTCAAAACGTTTATAGATGCCATTCTTAGTGATGGCGTAGATCCATTCCTGCCGGTTGCTTCGAAAGTGGACAATGTTCCAAAAGATTGGAAGGATGTCAAAACAAATATCAAACTGGATGGATTGGCCGTGTTTAAGAAAGACAAGCTGGTTGGCATGATCGACAAGGCCCCCGCCGATGCCCTGATTCTCGCTATGGGGGAAGCCAATGCGCCGGAAATTATGGTCAAGTCTCCACGCGGAGAAGGAGATATATTCATCAAGCTGAACGAGAACAATTCTTCACTTCACCCTACTGTGAAGGATGACAAGGTTACCGTGACCGTTCAATTGTACGCCAAAGGAGTCGTAGTAGATAACGAATCGAATTACGGTGATCTGCGTGAGGAAGAGATACTGAAACTAAATGACGCGATCCACAAAAAAATAAAAGAGGATATCGTTGAAGGCGTTCGATTAATTCAGCAAAAATATCATGCCGATATTCTCGGGATCGGTCGATCCATCCATCAGCACTTGCCTAAAGAGTGGGACAAAATGAAGGATCGATGGGATGATATCTATCCTGATGTTGAGGTGAACGTTATCCCGCATGTCATTATTGAAAATGTAGGGGTAGTCAATAAACCGATCGGTGTCGTTGAGGAGGATATCGTACATGATTAAACCACTTTTGTTCACTTATCTGGGGATGGTTATCGTTGTTATTGTGATGGATTTCAGACATCTGAAGCAGGCGGCAGTTATTAATCGCTGGTTATCCTATGGGCTGATTGCATTGGGAACAGGCATTTGGTTATATATCACCCATTTGAGCAAAACCTTTTTTGTAGCGGTATGGATCAGCCATGTGATTCAGCGATTCTTACCGTTACCATAGATAGAGACTAAGGATGGTGCGGAGTACAGATTAAATAATAAATGATGGAAAGGAGGTACTATATGAATCAGAGTGTGACTCATCGACAGATCGTGTTGCTCGTGCTGCTGCTTAGTATTACGGGTACGTTGATTCAGCCCCATGCACAGGCCATCTTTTATGCGGAACAGCACGCTTACCTCTCGTATGTACCAGTCGTTTTGGTGATGCTTGTATCCATGTGGATGATCAGCCGGGTTCAGCGGAGATTTCCGAACCAGGATCTGTTTGAAGCGTTAGTTGAGAGGTTCCCCTTGTTGGGAAGGCTCGCAGGCGTAATGTACATTCTGTTTTTTTTCTTCGTATTTGCAAGAGATATCCGATTAATTGGTGATTACGTCAGCATAACGTTGCTGGAAACGACACCGATTTCAATTGTGGTATTGTCACTTATGATTATGGCGGTATTTATCGTCAGAGGTGGGCTTGGCTCGTTGATCGGAATGGCAGAACTGTATGTTACCCTGTTCCTGTTGAATTCTGTAATTGTGCCTTTCATGCTGATTCAGCAGGTGAATATGGATAATCTGATGCCCTACTTTCATGTCGATCCCGCGGGTGTGGGAAAAGGGAGCTGGTACATATTTTCTTTTTATGGAGAGATGATCGCATTGCCTTTCGTCGTCAAGGGCAGTGATTTTCGCTTCAAACCTGTGTTCTGGGGGATGATTATTTCCGGATTGCTGATGATTCTGATTATGGTGGAAACCATCACGTCGATTGGTGTGCCTATCGCCTCCAGACTGGTATACCCTTCGTATGAACTGGCAAGGCAGTTGCAAATCAGTGACTTTCTGGACCGGTTTGACCTGGCGCTGGCAGCGGCAACCTTGCCTACCATGATTACGAAAATTGCATTTGATCTGTATTTTGTCTGCTGGGGATTGAAGCGGATGATCCCGAACGTATCGGGAAAGGTCATGACAGGCCCAGTCGCGCTGGTGGGTTTTGTCTGTGCCTTCTGGTTTTTCAGAAACGCAATTCAGCTCTATCGATTTACTCGGGAATGGACATGGATCGCCATTGTATTTGAAGTGATGTTCCCTCTCGTGCTGTTTCTTTTCCTTCGTCCTCGCAAAAAGAAGGCACAAGAATCGAAAGATTCCATGAAGGATGTAGAGAAAGGACGGAAGGATTCTCACGGTGGAGAACTCCAGCCTTCCTGATACATTCCATCAAAAATCGTTATAGATGAACGGGCAAAAAGAGAGGAAGTGCAGTTTCCCTTCACAGAAGTACCCTGTATACTGTAGTCAGACTGAGATGAACATTCGGCTGAACTAACGGGGGGAACATGAATGGCTCAACATTTGGCAGGTGTACGTGTAGCATTGACAGGACCACGAAAATCGAAAGAAATGTCCTTACTGGTTGAAAAAATGGGTGGAATCCCGCTTGTGCGACCGGCACAGGGAACGGTATTTCTGGATGACCGGAATATCAGGGACGGGCTGGTATCCTGGATCTCGGACCCGCCGGACTGGGCGGTATTGACCACGGGCATGGGATTGGACGCTTTGTTTGAGATGGCCGAGGATATGGAAGTGGCGGGAAAATTACTGGATGCATTGTCGGAATCCCCGATTGCAGCCAGAGGGTACAAGACGGTAAATGCACTCAGAAAGCGCAAGTTAACGCCGCTGGTACGAGATGATGATGGTAGTACGGACGGGCTCATTCGTGAATTCGCATCCCATGATCTTAAAGGAAAAAAGGTTATGTTGCAGCTTCACGGGGAGACAGCTCCCAAGCTTGTAGCCTGGTTGGAAGAACAAGGGGCAATTGTTCGTCAAGTGCTGCCTTATCGCCATGTACCGCCGGAAGAGGCAGAGCTGGAACTGCTTTTAAATGAGATTATACAGCGTGAGGTTGATGCGGTTGCCTTCACGAGTGGACCGCAGGTCCGGTTTCTGACTGAATATGCAGCATCGCAGGACAAGCTTGAACCGATGCTCGCAGCCTTCAGACAAGGTGTAATCCCTGCCTCTGTAGGGAAAGTCACAGCAAACTCCATGCGTGAAGAGGGCATTGAGGCGCTGGTCATTCCAGAGGAAGAGAAGATGGGCGCACTCATCGTTGAACTCGGACGTTACTTTGCGGCGGGGCATGCGGACAAAGTTCGTGGCCTGCAATAACAGTTGATCAATATGTATTAACGTGTATTCAATCCTAAGGTAGTTGGATGATTTAAAACGAATCGTATATGCATAGCTTACTCCTGGTTCTGATCCGATTTCTGGATCAGGACTTTTTTCTGTTTTGTCTGAAAATAGAAGAATGGACAAGTATCACAAGCATGGACATTATTTCCTGAGCGGTGTTATTATGAAAACAATATTGAATGAAAACAAGCAAGGTGCTCTTGCGTGCAGCAAGAGGTAACAGGGAATCGGGTGAAAGTCCCGAGCGGTCCCGCCACTGTAATGGTGAAGCCCTTTTTGATCCAAGTCACTCGCAAAAAGCCGGGGAAGACAGAAAAGGAAGCTGATGATCCAAAGCCAGGAGACCTACCTTGCATGTGTCACCGAACCCTTCGCGGAAAGGAATGGTGTACGAAGAATCAGGAATTGGGCGAACAAGCAGTTCGCCCGGCTGGCCCCTTTGGGCCACATAGTCACAGGAATACCCTTTGGGAGTCTGGGACTGTGTTCTTGAGTGTACGTACATGCGTATCCCATCCGTTATAAGGATGGGATTTTTTTGTTTTTTTAGATAAATGTACATCCTTGCGAAACCCAACCATATGTCGGGAAATTGCAGGTAGAGGAATAGATTAGTTTGATCATGCAGTTGGTTTAGAAGAGCTGGGTTCGATGATTTGCGTTGACAGGACGACGAATTGAACACGCTTTACAGTTAGGGAGAAGGTCGGCATAGCCGCCCTTCTTCACTGTTTAATCCGTAGGACAAGTGTGATGGAGGAGGAGAAGCAATGCAAGGTCAAGGCAAGCTGCTGATTATCGGGTTCGGTCCGGGAGCGATGGAACATATCACGAAGCGGGCACTCGAGGCACTTCAGGAGAGCGAGGTTATTATCGGATACAACACTTATGTGGATCTTATCCGACCTCTGTTGAACGGGCAAGCGATTGTACGCACAGGCATGACGGAGGAAGTAAGCCGCGCACAAGAAGCGGTCAGACAGGCGGAGATGGGCAAAATTGTTGCCGTAATCTCCAGTGGTGACGCAGGCGTCTATGGTATGGCAGGTTTGGTATACGAGGTGCTGATGGAGCAAGGCTGGAAGCCGGATACCGGTGTTGCCGTTGAGGTCATTCCGGGTGTGTCGGCCATTCAATCTTGTGCTTCACTGTTGGGTGCCCCGGTCATGCATGATGCATGTACGATCAGCCTCAGTGATCACCTCACGCCGTGGGAGACCATTATTCGCCGGGTCGAAGCCGCAGCGTCCGCTGATTTTGTCATTGCTCTGTACAATCCACGCAGTGGACGGCGTACACGTCAGATCGTGGAGACGCAGGAAATGATTCTGCGTTATCGTGACCCACAGACCCCGGTAGGTCTGGTGAAAAGTGCATATCGTGAGCGTCAGGACGTTGTCATGACCACACTCGAGGATATGCTGAATCATGATATCGGCATGCTGACGACGGTGATTATCGGCAACTCCTCGACCATGATGTACGAAGGACTCATGGTCACACCGCGCGGGTATCAGCGGAAATACACGCTGAACACCGCGGAACAGTCGCTCAGACCTCATGAGCGACTGCGCACGGAAGCCGAGCCATGGTCGCTCGGCGCAAGGGAAGCCCGCGCTGCCGCCTCCGGCGAGGCAGCGGGCGAGAGCGCGGCCAGCGATGCATTGGCCGCGCAGCCACAGGCGGAGCCAGCCCTGCGCGGCGCAAGCGCCGGAGCGGGTATGGCTCCGCAAGGGCAGCCGCCCGCTGGCGCCGGGGCTGCTGCCGCTACGCCTGCGGCAAGCCCGGCGAGCAGCGCTGGCACCGCCGTGCTTGCCGGCGAGCGACCTGCGCCCGTTGCGGCAGAGGCCGCTCCGGGCCGAGTCGCGGAAGCGCCACGCGCCGGCGCAGCTGCGCTCGCCGCTGAGGCGTTGACGCGGCTCGCGGCAGGCGGAGCGCTCGCGGGCGAATCGGCGAGCCGCTGGCTGGATACAGCAGCGCCGAGCCGAACGGCAAGTGCGCAGCAGGCCGCGACCGCAACGGCGGTACGCACTGCGCCCGAGCCTGGGCGCAAGGCGCCGCTGTTCGAAGTCGGCGTGTCGCCCGGCGTGGGCAACAAAAAATTCACCGCCACCCAGATGGCGCTGCTGGCGCAGTGTGCAAGTGAAGACGGCGAACTGGAATACACGCCAGAGCACCAGATTATTTTGAGAGTGCCGACGTTTGAACCGGACTCGTTGGTTGAAGAGCTGCGTGCAGCGAATTTTATCGTTGTGCCGATCGGCGATGTCATCAAGGTGAAGGCCTGTGACTTCTGCAACATGGAGAAGGACGATGCTGTCCCGATGGCTAACCATTTACAGGCTGTAATAGGTGGATTGGGTGCACCCAAAGAAACGAGTGTGGCATTGAATGGTTGCGGTATGGCATGTTACGGGGCAGTGCTGGAGGATATCGGCATCGTGTATCGCAAAGGTGCATATGACCTGTTCCTCGGGGGCAAGAAGTTCGGACGTAATGCTCACCCTGCCCAGCCCGTAGCGGAGGGAATTCCGGGTGACCAGATTGGTGGGATTGTGGAAAGGATTGTAGCCGATTACAAGGAAAAAGGCCATCCGAACGAGCGATTCCACAAATTCTTCAAACGAGTCGGTGTAATTCAGGGCTTCCGCCATGTGGATGCACCGGTCACGGTGGAAGTAAACCCGATATGTGGTGACTAATTCCTTACTAAATCCTGACTAAGCCTTGATTAAGTCCTTGACTGAATCGCTTCCTTTGGGAAGACGTGATGGTGTAACTTGTCAGGCGTATCTAATAATTTGCAATATTCGCTGAATTTCAGCTGACATAGATGGATTGATTATTACGAGTAATGTAGCGAATGGATGGAATGATTGGTTTGATTTCGTTTTTGCCGGATGAACTGGAGTGCCGAATGAATATGAAAAGTCTGATCTGCGGGTCAGACGGGGGAGGAATAACAAAAGATGGATGCAATATTGTTGGTGGGACACGGGAGTCGAGATCCTGAGGGGAACCGGGAACTGAAGGAATTTGCAAATGAGGTAGCAGCAAAGGCACCGGAAAATACGCTGGTGGAGACCTGTTTTCTGGAGTTAACGAGACCAAGTATTGCTGAAGGCGTTACCGCTTGTGTGGATCGAGGGGCAACACGTGTCGTGTTGGTGCCGATCATTTTGTTTGCTGCCGGTCATGCCAAGATTGATATTCCTAACGCTATTGACCGTGCGAAGGCACGTTATCCACAGGTGGAATTTGTATATGGTCGCCCCATTGGTGTTCATGAGAAAGTCGTTCAAATCATGCAGACCCGTCTGCAAGAAGCTCAACCTGTACTTGTGGCATCCCAAGGCGGAACAGCGGTAGCGGCTCCACCTGCTCCGGTGACGGATGAAGAGACCGCAGTACTGGTGCTTGGACGGGGAAGCAGTGACCCGGATGCCAACAGTGACTTTTTCAAAATGACCCGGATGTTATGGGAGAAACTGCCGTACAAGTGGACGGAAAGCAGCTTTATTGGCGTAACTCAGCCCTCATTCCCGGATGGATTAGAGCGCTGTCTCTTGCTAGGTGCGAAGAAAATCATCATTATGCCTTATTTCCTGTTCACAGGTGTACTGATCAAGCGCATTGATGAAATGACCGCAGAATTTGCAGCAGCACATCCAGACATTCAGGTCGAGGTTGGCGGATACTTTGGATTTCACCCGAAACTGGTTGAACTCGTACTGGAGCGGGCCCATGAGGGGTTATACGGACGTGTAACAGCCAACTGTGACAACTGCCAATTCAGACTGGAAGCAGCCAAACACCATCACCACCATCATGATCACGACCATGGGCATGACCACGATCATCACCATGACCACGATCATCACCATGATCACGACCACGACCACGACCATGATCACGATCATGGACATGAGCACAGTCACGATCACCATCATGAACACAGCCATGTGCACCATCACGATCATTCGGATCATGATCATTCGCATCGTCATGACGAGCATGACCATCAGCACGTACATGCACATGAAGACCACTCGCATAAGCATGATCACGATCATGAGCATAAACAGACTGCCGTCGATCGTGAAGCATCACTCGATTATCATCATGATCACGATGGAGAGTTGCATCATACTCATCACGAGCATGAAGGAAATGCACAAGAAGATGCTTCTCCCGATCAGGCTGAGATTGCAGCAACTTCAGAGCAGGTGAATCGTCCATGATCTTCATGTTGTGTGGTACAAGTGATGCACGGGAACTGGCTCTACAGATTCAGCAGCAAGGTGCAGACGTGCTGACTTCTGTTGTAACCGACAGTGCGGCGAATAGCCTGACAGAAGCCGGATTACCTGTTCGGACAGGCCGTTTGACTGTGGAAGCCATGGTGGAGCTGGTGCGTGAAAAAGGTAGCCGTGCCATTGTGGATGCAAGTCATCCGTTTGCTGAAGAAGCACATGCCAATGCGATGGAAGCAGCCAAACAGGCAGGCATTCCATACATTCGTTATGAGCGCACGGGTTTGGCATACGATGATCATGCGTTGCTTCATGTCGTATCTTCCTATGATGAAGCGGCACTGAAGGCCAAAGAACTGAAGGGCTCAGTCATGCTGACGACAGGTAGCAAAACGTTGCAGATCTTCACCAAGCATCTGCTCGGTGATCCGGACATTCGTCTCGTAGCTCGCATGCTTCCACGTCTCGACAATATGGAGAAATGCGGTGAGCTTGGCGTGGAACAGCGCAATATTATTGCGATGCAGGGACCTTTTTCCCGTGAAATGAATGAAGCCTTGTACAAGCACTATGCGACGACCGTAATGGTTACCAAGGAGAGCGGCAAGACCGGAGCAGTGGATGAGAAAATCCAATCTGCACTGGAGCTGGGCATTCATGTCGTACTGATTTCACGTCCTGAGGCTGAATTTGGGACAGTGTTTGATCATTTTGAAGGTGTCCTGGATGAGTTGAAGCGCGTATTGGTGCAGTAGAACACCCCAATAGTCTTAATTTGAATAACGAATATTTGAATGACACCACTACTTGAAGGAGTGAAATGCACATGGATTTCAAAACGGAATTTAAACCGTTGACCGTACAACCACAGGAGATTGAGGGCAAAAGCTTTGAGATGATCACGGAGGAACTGGGTGAGCATCCTTTTACGGATGAGCAATATCCCGTGGTACAACGTGTCATCCACGCCTCGGCTGACTTCGAACTGGGCCGTAGCATGGTGTTCCACCCGGATGCCATTCAAGCAGGAATTGCAGCACTTCGCGCCGGGCAATCCGTCATCGCTGACGTACAGATGATTCAAGCTGGCGTGAGCAAGGATCGCATTCGCGGCTTTGGCGGAGATGTGCACGTACATATTTCCGACCCCGACGTGATGGAGGAAGCCAAACGCTTGAACACCACTCGGGCAATCATCTCGACACGCAAAGCAAACCAACTATACGAAGGCGGAATCTACGCCATTGGTAATGCCCCAACAGCACTGCTGGAGCTGATCCGTCTGGTCAAAGAAGGCGAAGCCAAACCTGGCCTGATCATCGGTATGCCGGTCGGATTCGTATCTGCAGCCGAGTCCAAAGACGAGCTACGCAAACTCGACATCCCGTTTATCACCAACATCGGCCGCAAAGGCGGAAGCACCATCGTCGTAGCTGCCTTGAACGCCATCTCCCTGATGGCTGTTAAAGCGTAGTTGTTTAGATAAACGATCACTGGTTAGTAAAGGCAATCGTGACGCAAACGAGCCGTTAACGAATTTCAGGAAACTATAACGAACTTTAACGAACCTTACAGGCCTTATATTGCCGATTATCATCCGTTTCATATTTTAACGAACCTAAGTAACGTTATTCCGCTGAAAGACACATAAAGTGGTGAAAACAACGTCTTTTTGATGAAATAACGCCACTACGATTCGTTACCATTTTCGTTAGTGGAATTTGACCCCAATAGCGTCTCCTCAGTTCGTTAAAAATAGTAGATGTCATCAAAAGACATCCATTCATAGTGGCATGACTGAAACGGATTTTATGGGTAAGCTCGTTTCGCCGCGTATTAGGTGTTTAAATTCCCAAGCATCACCCACTCGCATAAATGAGTAGCAGAAGTACAAGTGCAAAACTGCGTAACTACATTCCATGCCAAGTCCTACTGGCATGGAATGATCAGTTACCCAAGATAACCTCAGGACATAGTTTAGTCCAAGAGGTGGCACTAGCCATTGATGCGCACTGACGCCAAGAGTTCGAGTGAAGCCATGTAGATAATCAACCGAATGCTAAACAGTCACAAAACTGCGTAACTACATTCCAAGCCAAGTCCTACTGGCATGGAATGATCAGTTACCCAAAATAAACCTCAGGGCATTGTTTAGCCCAAGATGTGGCACTTCGCACTGTGCCAGGTGGATGCAGAAGCAGGTAGCAGCGAGGGGACAACCGTGATCATAAAAATGATCCGCCCCGGAGTGGTCCACCAAAGGCGGAAGTCTACACAAGCGCAACACCGTGTAACTACATTCCAAGCCAAGTCCTACTGGCATGGAATGATCAGTTACCCAAGATTACCTCAGGGCATTGTTTAGCCCAAGAGGTGGCATTTCGCACTGTGCCAAGTGGATGCAGAAGCAGGTAGCAGCGAAGGGGACGGAATCGATTCTGAAGAAGCGGAGCGGTCGCTTTTGTCTCCGGATTTCTCCCTTTACAAAAGGGAATCAAAGAAATCTGGAGACAACAGCGATCATAAGAACGATCCGTCCCCGTAGCGGCCACCTAAGCTCCCAAAGCCATCACCCACACACGCAGCGTAATGCCACCTCATTTAAACTAGCTAATTAAAGGACGGGAGGTTCAAACCCCATGATAGGCGGCAATACACCAGACCCCGACAAACCAATGCGTTCCGGCTTCACCACAGGAGCATGCGCCACAGCCGTTGCCAAGGGAGCAACGCAGCTCCTGTTAACAGGTGTTACGCCGGCACAGGCCGTGGTTTCATTGCCCGCGGGCTTTGACCACTCGTTCGAACTGATCGAGCAGGAACTGACCGATGGCGTAGCGACCTGTGCCACGATCAAAGACGCCGGGGATGACCCGGACGCCACGCATCGGGCGAAGATCATCGCACATGTGTCCTGGCGGGACGAGCCGGGGATGGAGCTGGATGGAGGTATCGGCGTTGGCCGGGTCACGAAGCCCGGACTTCCCGTGCCTGTAGGCGAAGCGGCAATTAATCCCGTTCCGCGCCGAATGATTACCGAGGCCGTCACCCAGGTGCTTGCCGAACATGGCACAGCCAGAGGAGTGCGGGTTGTGATTAGCGTCCCGGATGGCGAAGAAATCGCCAAGAAGACCCTGAATTCCCGGCTCGGCATTCTGGGCGGCATCTCCATTTTAGGTACACGCGGCGTGGTCGTTCCGTTCTCTACCTCTGCCTACAGAGCGAGTGTGGTACAGGCGATCTCGGTTGCTCAGGCATCCGGCTGTGAGCATATTGTGCTGACCACGGGCGGCAGTAGTGAGAAATACGCGATGAAAATGATGCCCGAGCTGCCAGAGGAAGCCTTTATTCAAATGGGAGACTTTGTCGGCTTTGCGATTAAACACGGTAAACGACTGGGGATGAAACGCATTAGTCTGGTCGGGATGCCTGGCAAATTTGCCAAAGTAGCTCAAGGCGTCATGATGGTGCACTCCAAGAGTGCGCCGGTGGATTTTGGATTTCTTGCGTCCGTGGCCCGCGAGACCGGAGCCGAAGATGAACTGGCGCAAGCGATCGAGGAAGCCAACACGGCGACTCAGGTGGCAGATATGATGACTGAGGCCGGGTACTTGCCCTATTTTGAAAAGTTATGTACATATGCTTGCCAGCACTGTTTGGAACATGCGGGAGGCGGCATAACGGTGGAAGTGGTATTGGTAACGATGAAAGGAATGGAACTGGGGAGGGCGGAAATCAGTGAACTCGAAGACAGCAACTGGAGCAAAGAATCGTAAAATCCGCATTATCGGCGTGGGTGAAGAAGGCGCGGCAGGATTGACAACGGATAGCCTGAATCTCATTCAGGAGGCAGATGTACTCGTGAGCGGAGAGCGCCAGCTGCAATATTTCCCGGCATTTGCGGGTGAGAAGTTAGCGATTAAGAGCGGTTTAAGCGATCTGGTTGTGAAAATAAAAGCGTTACAGGCCACACACAACGTTGTTGTGCTTGCCTCGGGAGACCCGCTGTTCTACGGCATCGCCGGGTATTTAGCGCGCAAAATCGGCCCGGACCAACTGGAGATCCGGCCTAATCTCAGCTCGCTGCAGCTGGCATTTGCCCAGCTTGGCGAGAGCTGGCACGATGCCGTGCTCGAAAGCGTGCACGGACGCCCGCTCAAGGGCCTCGCACAGCGCATTGATGGCAAAGCCAAAATTGCGCTGCTCACGGACGAGCACAACAGCCCCGCTGCGATCGGCGCTTATCTGCAACAGTTCGGCATGACCGAGTATGATGCCTACGTTGCCGAGAACCTGGGCGGGGCAGATGAACGTGCCCGCCATTATACCCTCGACGAGCTGGCGGCAGCAGAATGCAGCGCGCTGAACGTCGTGATTTTGCTGCGCCGCAAGGATGCGCCGGCGCCGCGCCGGGGATTCGGTTTTGCCGACGAGGAATTCCATCAGCGCAAACCGGAAAAAGGCCTGATCACCAAGCGCGAGGTCCGCGCATTCAGCTTGGCTGAACTGCGACTTGGCGTGGACAGCATTGTGTGGGATATCGGCGCTGGCTCCGGCTCGGTGGCGGTAGAATGCACGCGGCTCGCGCCGCAGGGACAAGTCTTCGCCATCGAAAAAAATGAAGGTGACCTCGTGAACATCGAGGCCAATCGGATCAAATTCCGGACAGACTTCACCGTCCTTCATGCCAAAGCACCAGCAGGGCTGGACGAACTACCGAATCCGGATGCGGTGTTCATCGGCGGCAGCGGCGGTGAACTCGCGCAGCTGATTGCCTTGTGTGCGTCCCGGTTACGCCCGGAGGGACGCATCGTGGTGAATGCAGCGACCATCGAGACGCTGCATGACAGCATGAAGGCCATGCGCGAAGCAGGCCTTGACCCATCGGTGACGTTACTTCAGACGGCGCGTAGCAAGCCGATTCTGAACATGACCCGTTTTGACGGATTGAACCCAATTTACGTGATCACAGGACAGCATGGAGTAACAGAGGAAGCGGAAGCTGGAACGGCAGAATGACTTTTCAAGGACAGGACAAGGGGGAAAACAACATGAGTACGGCAACAGTAGGTACGCTGTATGGCGTGGGTGTCGGGCCGGGTGACCCGGAGCTGATTACCGTGAAGGCGTACCGGATGATCCGGGAATGTCCCGTGGTTGCTTACCCGAAGAAGCGCAAAGGCGGTAAATCGTACGCCCATGAGATCGTGGAACTGTATGTGAACCCAGAAGAGAAAGAGATGCTCGGCTTGATTTTCCCGATGACGAAGGACCCGGTTGTGCTCGAACGCGAGTGGGGCAAGACCGTTGAAGCATGCTGGGGTGCGCTCAAGGAAGGCAAGGATGTGGCCTTTGTAACCGAGGGTGACCCAAACCTGTACAGCACATTTATTCATTTGGCACGGTTAATGAGAGAGTTGCATCCTGAAGTGCCCATTAGTTCGATTCCAGGCATCTCTTCTGTACTGGGTGCAGCGGCAGCACTGGATATCCATCTGGCAGACGGAGACGAACAGGTGGGCATCATTCCGGCTACGGCAGATAAAGAAGCGATGCGGCAGGCGATTGAGCATCACGATACGATTGTATTTATCAAGGTGGCAAAGGTGCTTGACCCGATGCTTGAATTACTGGATGAGATGGGACTGGGCGGCAAAGCTTCGGTTGTTACCAAAGTCACTTCTCCATATGAACTGGTCTGGCGCGATGCCCGTGAACTGAAAGGACAGGAGCTGGAATATCTGAGCCTGATGGTGGTGAGCAAATGAAGACATTAGAAGCGAAAGTCTACATCGTAGGTGCGGGCCCGGGAGACCCGGAACTGATTACGGTGAAGGGTTCGAACATTTTGAGAAGTGCGGATCTGGTGCTGTATACGGATTCCCTCGTGAATGATGAACTGATCGCAACTGCAAAGCCTGAAGCAGAAGTGCTGCAAAGCTCTGGTATGGATCTGGAACGTCAGGTCGAGCTGATGTGTGAAGCCACTCGTGCCGGTCGCAGCGTAGCTCGTGTACATACGGGTGATCCGGCGATGTACGGCGCAATTCTGGAACAAATGGTACTGCTGAAACAGCAGGGTGTGGAATATGAGATCATTCCGGGTGTGAGTTCGGTCTTTGCTTCGGCAGCTGCATTAGGGGCTGAACTTACCGTACCAGAACTGACACAGACCGTAATTCTGACGCGTGCAGAAGGTCGTACCCCTGTACCTGAACGGGAGAAGCTGCGTGATCTGGCATCTCATCACTGTACGGTGGCGCTCTTCCTGAGTGCGACTTTGGCGAAAAAAGTCGTCGTTGAATTCCTCGCCGCAGGCTGGAGCGAAGATACACCGGTAGCAGTCGTGCAGCGGGCAACATGGCCTGATCAAAAGATTGTACGGACCACACTTGCCAATCTGGCAGCGGATCTGCGTGCCGCAGGCATTACAATGCATGCGATGATTTTGGCAGGCTGGGCGCTTGATCCTGACCTCGTGAACCGGGATGCCCACCGTTCCAAGCTGTACGACAAATCCTTCACCCATGGCTATCGCAAGGGAGTGAAGTCTGGTGAGTAATCCGTTTGCAGCTATAGCCATTACGAAACATGGTGTGGAGATGGTGCGTAATCTGGCAGGGCAGTTCCAGGGCACGGACGTATTTTATATGAGCAAGTTTGAACGTGGGGATGAGGAGCAGCTTGGTTATCAGTTGTTCGAAGGCTCGGTAAAGCTGATTTTGCCTGATTTGTTCAAGCGATATAACGGCATTATTCTATTCATCTCTTTGGGTGCGGTTGTGCGTATGATTGCTCCGATTCTGGTGGACAAAAAAGTCGATCCGGCCGTGCTGGTCATTGATGACCGCGGCGAGAATGTGATCAGCGTGCTGTCTGGTCATCTAGGCGGTGCCAATGAGTTGACACGTCAGGTCGCTGAAGTACTCGGCGCACGTGCAGTGATCACAACGGCTTCAGACGTGCAAGGCACCATTCCGGTGGACATGTTCGGCCGGGAGTTGGGTTGGATCGTGGACAGCTTCGACAAAGCAACACCGGTCAGTGCGGCTGTTGTAAACGAAGAGCCTGTAGCTCTCATTCAGGAGACGGGGGAGCGGAACTGGTGGAAATATAACAAACCTGTGCCAGATCATATCCGTGTCTTCAGCAGCCTGGAGGAAACGGCATCATTCCCGTTCAACGCTGCGCTGGTCGTCAGTGACCGCCTGCTTTCAGCAGAAGAAGAGGAACGTTTTCTCACCAATGGCGTACTGTATCGCCCGAAAAGCCTCGTGCTCGGTATGGGGTGCAATCGCGGTACATCTGTAGAGGAATTAGAGCAGGAAGTCCTCGCCACCTTGGAGGAGTTATCCCTCTCCGTGAAGAGCGTGCGCAACATTGCCACGATTGATCTGAAAAAAGATGAAGAGGGCCTGTTGGCCCTCTGCGCCAAATACGGCTGGGAGCTGGTGACCTACACCCCTGCGGAGCTGAATACGGTGAAGCTTGCGAATCCTTCCGAGACGGTGTTCAAATATACCGGAGCATATGGCGTAAGTGAACCTGCGGCGTTGATCTCCTCGGGAGCCGATCATTGGCTGCTTGAGAAGAAAAAGAGCGGCAATCTGACGATCTCCGTTGCCCGGGTTTCATTTGAGTAGAGATATGCATGAAGTGAATCTACTTTACACAATAGCACTGCGATGACAGAATACCCTTCGGATCGCTGTTATCCCCGGATTTTTTTGATTCCCTTTTCAAAGGGTAAAATCCGGTGCTAAGCGTATGCTTCCGATGTAGCCTTCTTTCAGAAAGCTTTTAGGCGAGATAATGCTTACGAAGTAGCTTACTTTCAGAAAGCTTTTAGCCCCGCTTCTTCAGGTTATTTCTGTCCTCTCCGTTATTGTGTAAACATTAATTTCATGAATAAAGAGTATTAATCTTGACCGCATCGCTATATGATGCGGTTTTGTTTAGATTATAGAATTTATACGTTTTCAGCGGAGCTGAAGAATTCGATATCGCAAGAAAAGGTGGAATTGACAATGACCATTTCAGATTGTAACGCCAGACCCCGACTAATCATTGCAGGCACCGGAAGTGGTGCAGGGAAAACGACAGTAACCTTGGGCCTGATGAGAGCACTCGCCCAGCGTGGTTTGAGTGTACAAGGGTTCAAATGCGGCCCGGATTATATTGATCCGACATACCATACCGCCGTCACGGGCAGACCGTCCCGTAATCTGGATGCATGGATGACATCGCCTGAATACGTGAGGCATACGTTCGAGAAAGCATCTGCCGGGCATGATATTTCCATTATCGAAGGCGTTATGGGCCTCTACGATGGCAAAGATCCGCTCAGCAATACAGGCTCAACTGCAGAGATTGCTCAAGTGACCCAGACTCCTGTGATCCTAGTCGTGGATGTACGCAGCATGGCTCGCAGTGCGGCTGCGATTGTTCTTGGTTTTCAACAGTTAGAGCCTGAATTAAATATTGCCGGAGTGATCGTCAACCGTTGTGGAAGTGCGGGGCACTATACCATTGTGAAAAAAGCTATTGAGCAGATGTGCGGCATTCCGGTGGTCGGCTGGCTGAAGCGGGACGAAGACATGTCCATCCCAGAGAGACATCTAGGACTGGTGCCTGCCATCGAGCGCGGTGAATTGGAACCATTATTTCAGCGGGCAGCCGATGTGCTGATGGAAGGCACCGATCTGGATCTTCTGCTGGATCTCGCAGCAAGCGCCCCGCCTTTGAATGCAGAAGATGTGAGTCCTAAGACTATTGCCAGCACTGATCCTGCTAATGCTGAATCAGGCCCAAATTACGATCCACATTCCAATTCAGTGATCAACGATAATAATCGACATGTATCATATGCGGTACAGCCTGTCATTGCCGTTGCGCGTGATGCGGCATTTAATTTCTATTATCCCGATAATCTGGAATTGCTCGAAGCGGCCGGGGCTCGATTACAATACTTCAGTCCGCTCGCTGGCGAAGGTATTCCAACAGATGTGGATAGCATCTATTTGGGCGGCGGGTTTCCAGAGGAATTTGCAGCAGAGATTGCCGGTAACCAAGGGTTTCTGGAAGGACTTCGAGAGGCAGCACAATCCAACATGCCTTTATTTGCCGAGTGTGGAGGTTACATGGTGCTCGGGGAAACGTTGACCGACCGTGAGGGCGCTACTTTCGACATGGCGGGTATTATCCCCGCACAGGTGCAGATGCAGAAGAAGCGCGCCGCGCTTGGTTATCGTGAAGCGAGTAGTGTTCAGGATTCTTTTTTGCTGAAAAAGGGTGAGGTACTTCGGGGTCATGAATTCCATTATTCCACGATGACCTATCGTGAAGAAGAAACAATCCCTTATGCATATGAGACCAAGGGGTTGCGTGGCTTGAAGCAAGAAGGGTATGCCGCAGACAACATTGTGGCGGGGTATACGCACGTTCATCTGGGCTCTTACCCGGATGCCGCTCAAAGATGGGTGGAGCATTGTCTAGCCTATCGGCAGGAGCGATATAGGCAGAGATAATAGCAGCTATTTATAGCTCATATGGATAGCTGAATTCAATAAGCAAAATGGCTCTAATCTCGCTTTTTCTTCCTGAGACTTTGGTCGTGAAGTTGGTGATCCCCATGATCAATTAAAGGTTTTCAGATGAATATGTGGAATGAGTTAAAGACAGAATCATTATGCGAGGGAGGGACATCGTGATGAGAACCGTATGTGTAACGGGAGCTGCCCGGGGTTTGGGATTGGCTTTGACGGCACAGATGCTCAAGAGAGGTTATCTCGTGTATGCGGCGGGTCTGGACGTGGAGGATTCCGAGGGAATTCGTGTGCTTGCAGAAGGGTATCCGGACCATCTGCGTGCGATCGAATTGGATATCGCGGACGACCTGTCGGTAGCTCTGTTCACAGAGACATTGAAGCTGGATACGAATCATCTGGATATGCTGATCAATAATGCGGCTATACTAGGAAGTATTACGGATCATATCCGCGGGCCGTTGAATATGGCGGAGATGGCTGAAGTATTTAATGTGAACACCTTAGGTACACTGCGTGTGACTCATTCCCTGTTACCCCTCCTTCTTCAAGGACAGGTCAAGCTGATTGTTGATATCTCTTCCGAGGCTGGAAGTATAGAGCAATGCAGTCGGGATGGCTGGTATGCCTATTGTATGTCCAAAGCTGCTTTGAACATGCAGGCCCGTCTTGTACATAATGGACTGAAGGATGAAGGTGGACAAGTGATGCTTGTGCATCCTGGTTGGGTACAGAGTTATATGCGGGGTGAACTGGATGCTTCTGCGGATCTCACGCCCGAGCAATCTGCACAGCATATCGCAGTACTTATCGACCGCCATGAACAGTTTAAAGGAGATCAGCCCGCATATGTGGACTACAAGGGAGACACGCTTCCCTGGTAGTTGGTTTTATACAGTGAGGTGAACAAGAAAGGAGATTGATTGAATGGATCATCGTAAAAAAGCGTTGCTACTTGGCGATTATACACATCCGGACTGGCACCCGCTTCAGGGGGTGGATGCGGAGATTAGCCGAATTTTCCATGATACTATGACAGTGCAGTGCAGTGAGAACCGGAATATGCTGCTGCAAGAAAATATAACCGGATTTGATGTGTGTATCTCATACATGGACGATTGGAAGGGGAAAGTCTCTCCACAGCAGACAGCAGGTTTGTTGTCCTATGTGAGTAATGGGGGTGGACTGGTCATTATACATAACGGCATTTCGCTCCAAAATCGTTATGAGCTCAAACAGATGATCGGTGCCAAGTTCCTGCATCATCCGGCGTATGCACCGCTTGAATTCACTGTAACGGCGGAAAGTCATCCCGTGACGGAGGGCATTTCGAATTTCACAATGGAAGAAGAGCCGTATCAGTTTGAATTTGGTTCTTTTGCCGAAACGAAAATATTGCTTGAATATCAATCCGAAGAAGGACCAAAGCCTGCGGTTTGGGCTCATCGATATGGTGTTGGGCGTATTGTTTATCTGATGCCAGGTCATCATGTGCCATCTTTTGCGAACGAAACGTACCGCAAGTTACTTCTGCAAGCAGGCAAATGGGCTGCACGTTACGTCTGATCGGACTGACATTTTTGCATGCGGAGTGTAAGGGGTATAATATAGAGATCAACGAAGAGGAGGATGACAAATATGAGCGATTTGTTCAAAAAGGCGATCTCGTTAGGGCTTGGTCTTACTGTCGTAAGCAAAGAGAAAATTGAGAAAACCGTGGATGATTTGGTCAAGCGCGGGGAACTTGCGCCCGGTGAATCCAAAGCTTTGGTTGAACGCCTGCTGGAACGGGGCGATGAAGAGCAAGGTCAGCTCAAACGGGTGATTCAGGAACAGGTTAAACGAGTGCTTCAGGAAGCTGGTGTGGCATCCGAAAGTGATGTAACCAGTCTGGAACAGCGCGTTGCTGTCCTGGAGAAAAAACTTGCCGAACTGGGCCACACACCACAGCTTCAACCTGATGAATCCCCGGCTCCGCTTGAAGTTCCTCCTCCTCTCAAAGGAAACGAGATCGAGTAGATGGCAGTGCGAATCAAACATGTCGGCAGATACCGTGAAATTGCCATGGCGCTAGTGCGTCATGGCTTCGGTTATATGGTCGAGGAGCTGGGCTTGTTCCAGCTGCTGGCTCTGCCCAGACGGTGGATGTCGCGTGAAGCACACACCACCAAAACGTTGAGTGAACGCATCAGGCTTGTGCTGCAGGAGCTGGGGCCAGCTTTCGTTAAGCTGGGGCAACTCGCAAGCACAAGGGCAGATCTATTGCCTGAGTCTGTCATTCGCGAGCTGGTGAAGTTGCAGGACCAAGTCCCGCCGTTCTCTTCCGAGACGGCACGGGGTATTTTGGAACAGGAATTGGATACACCGCTGGAGGAGATCTTTTCCCGGTTCGAGGATACCCCTGTAGCTGCGGCCAGCATTGGACAGGTGCATCTGGGCAAACTTCGAAGCGGTGAGTCGGTAGCCATCAAGATTCAGCGGCCGGGCATATCGCGTATTGTGCAGCGTGACCTGGATATTTTGCGTGAGCTGACAGCCATGGCTGAGAAGCGCTGGGACTGGGTGAAGCAATATCAGATTCCGCAAATGGTAGAAGAATATGCTCAGGCATTGATGGCTGAGCTGGATTATACGGTCGAAGGACGCAATACGGAAAAGATTGCACAGCAATATCAACAGGACAACAAGGTCAAAATCCCGACCATTTACTGGGATCAGACTTCGTCCCGTGTGCTCACGATGGAATATATCGAAGGTATCAAACTTAATGATCGTGAAGAGCTGGTCAGACGCGGCCATGATCTGAACAATATTGCAGAGCGGTTGGTAGATTCCTTATTAAACCAAATCTTTATCCAGGGATTCTTTCACGCTGACCCACATCCAGGCAACCTGATGGTATTGAAGGATGGCCGTCTTGCTTTTATAGACTTCGGTATGGTGGGCAGTCTGAGCGATGAGATGAAACAACAGCTCGCTTCGCTTATTATTGGGTTAATGCGCAAAGATACGGACAGTATGATCCGGGCAATTGAGAAGCTCGGCATGATGCCTGATGACATGGATCTGCGTGGGCTTCATGTGGATTTGGACAAGTTGCGTACCAAATATTACGATATTCCCTTTTCCAAGATTAGTGTGGGTCAGGCGTTAAATGATTTGTTCGGCGTAGCCCAGAGGCACCGGGTTGTCATGCCTGCGGATATTCTTCTGCTCGGTAAATCGTTGCTGACGATGGAAGGTGTAATCGAACATCTCGATCCTTCCCTGAGCATTGTAGATATGGCTGAGCCCTTTGGGCGGAAACTGATCAAGGAACGTTTTAGCGCTGGAAGAATCAAGAATCGGTTGTTCCGCAGTGCGGCTGATATGGCCGAGAGTGTCATTGGGTTGCCAGGGCAGTTAAGGCAGTTATCATCCATTATTAGCAAAGGCAAGCTGAGGCTGGAGATCAGTGTCCCTGAACTGGATGCCCTCATGCGCAGAATGGATCAGATCAGCAATCGGCTGTCCTTCAGTATCGTGCTGCTCGCCTTTTGTATCATCATGGTGGGCCTGATTATCGGTTCGTCGATCAGTCATCAATCCACAATGCTGTGGGATATTCCGGTCATTGAAATTGGTTTCCTGGTGGCGATTCTGATGGTGGCTTTCCTGCTCTATTCGATATTCAAATCAGGAAGATTCTAGCATAGCAATGCGATAATACCCGTTAAAGAGACTTTCTTCAAAGGATCTTGGCGGGTTATTTTTTGTGAATAGAGCATGGGCGAGTAAATTATAGAAAGATTAAGATAATAGGAGATAAGGTTCTATTTTTTTGGCTTAACTGTATTAGTACATATCCAATCCTGTGACTATAATAATAGGTCAGTACATTAACGGACCCAGTTTTTCTGAGAGGGGAAAACCTATTGGCTTCAGGATCAGCTCCTGTTGTCGCACGAGTAAGTCAACTGAGGCAGCAATGGAATGCTAGCGGTACACACTGGAACGGAAAAGACGTGAGTGCTCATTAACCCGTCAAGACTATATGTATGGTGAAGAATGATGCAACTCAGGCAAGAGCATAGGCAGATCATGCGGAGAGGAATCCGTTGTTTTGTGCTGTCCTGGGTAGTTGGTTAGTGTGAACGGCTTCCGTTACTCTTCAGTAGGATTGTCCATTATGAGGAATACACGTAGGAGGAACGGCAAAGAACATATGAATACTTTAAAACAACAATGGTTTGGCAACATTCGCGGAGACGTGCTGGCAGGCATTACGGTAGCGCTGGCGTTAATTCCGGAAGCCATCGCTTTCTCCATCATTGCTGGTGTCGATCCGATGGTCGGATTGTACGCTTCGATTACGATTGCGATTGTGATCTCGATTGCTGGTGGAAGACCAGGCATGATCTCGGCGGCAACAGGTGCCATGGCGGTACTGATGGTTGGACTCGTCAAGGATTATGGCGTGGAATATCTTTTTGCAGCGACGATATTGACGGGCATTATCCAGTTTATACTGGGCATATTTAAGGTTGGACGGTTTATTACGTTTGTGCCTCATTCGGTACTGACCGGATTCGTGAATGCACTGGCTATCCTGATCTTTATGGCGCAGTTAACCCACTTCACGGGAGCGAACTGGATCATGTATGCGATGGTAGCGGGCACGCTGGCGATCGTTTATATTTTGCCACGGTTTTTCAAAGGCATTCCAGCTCCACTGATTGCAATCATCGTGATGACGATTATTACCGTGGTGTTTCACCTGGACGTAAGAACGGTAGGAAACATGGGAAATATAACGAGTACTCTGCCGATGTTCCATTTGCCGAATATTGCATGGACTTGGGACACGCTGATGATTCTGCTGCCTTACTCATTCACCATGGCACTGGTTGGATTGCTGGAATCCCTGTTGACCGCAACCATCGTGGATGAGATGACCGAGACGAAGAGCAGCAAGAACCGTGAAGTGCGGGGTCAGGGTATCGCGAATTTTGTGAACGGTTTGTTTGGCGGCATGGGCGGCTGTGCGATGATCGGGCAGTCGGTCATTAATGTGAAGTCTGGCGGACGTGGAAGATTATCTACGTTTACTGCGGGTGCGTTTCTCGCGATCCTGTTGCTGCTGTTTAGCGGTGTGGTGAAACAGGTACCGATGGGTGCGCTCGTCGGTGTAATGTTTATGGTGTGTATCGGAACATTCGACTGGAGTTCTATCAAAAATATTGCTCGCGTGCCGCGAGCGGAAGCCTTTGTCATGATCGTGACGGTGGCGATTGTGGTCTATACCCATGATCTGTCGATCGGGGTCATGGTCGGCGTTGTGCTCAGTGTGCTGCATTTCGGCTGGAAACAGACCAAGATCCGCGTACAGTCAAGCCAGGAACAAGGTCAGAAGGTATATCGGGTTCACGGACCATTCTTCTTCGGTTCTTCGTCCCGCTTTGTGGATGAGTTCGATGCGGAAGCTGATCCGAAGGAGATCACGATTGATTTCGGAGGGTCACATATCTGGGACAATACCGCGGTTGTGGCTATCGGCAAAGTGAAGTTCAAATACGCGAAGCTTGGCAAAACCGTGCACCTGCGCGGGTTGAACGAAGAGAGCACTCGCATTCTTGAACGGAGTGGATTTGCCACAGCCGGAGGGCATGGTTCGTAACTTGTTCGGACGAGAAGTTATGAAGGTTACTGTCCTAACGTAGTAGTAGCGAACATGCGACAACCTTATGAAAAAGAAAACATAAAAGATGCTTTTTTATCAACGGCGCACTTTTCCCTAATTTCAATTGGGGAGAGGGCGTCGTTGTTTTTATTAGAGAATGTGATGTACAGCGAAGAAGAAGAAGAAGAAGAAGAAGAAGTAGTAGTAGTAGTAGTAGTTCTAGTGGCAGTTCTAATGGTAGTAGTGGTACTTTTAGTAGAAGTATAGGCAGTGTTGATTATTTTTGGTTGTTGTTGTTGTTGTTGTTGTTCCTAGTTCTAGTTTTTGCAGTTGATGTTCTGGTTCTAGTCGATGTTGTTATTGCTGTAGTCGATGTTATTGTGTTGAAGCTTGTGCCCTTCAGTACGTGTAATTCCTAACGAACCTGACACGTCTTATATGGGGTTATTTGCTGTTTTCGTTAATCTAACGAATCTCAGACATCTTATTTTGCTAATATCGCCAATATAGAGGCCGTTTATCGTGTATTTACGAGTAATAAGGTGGCTGGAGTTCGTTAGAAATTACAAACCGCTCTAATCGACGGAATAAGGTGTCCTAGGTTCGTTAGAATTAGTGGGGTAGTAATTCACATCGTGAAAACTATTTTCGATCCATTTACAAAGAGTATACCCCGATCTACCATCTACTCACCGCTCCACCGCGTTCAGTTCAATCCTCAACCCCATTCACAGAGTCAACCTTCGAACTAATTTCAGGATATTCCACTCATTACCAGGTTCAAGGGGCTCCAATAGTTACTCTTCAAAAACCATCCTCAAACTCACTTGGTCGATACATGTCACGCTGATCTTGGAATTTTGTGCTACAAGTTGGGGGTGTAACGCTGTATCCCCTTTTGTTTTGCTTGACTAACGTGTAAACTACAGGGTATGGAGAAGAAGAGCAACGAGTGGATTGCTTTTTAAAAAATTCATTTCATAATCATGATTGATATAAGGAAAACTAGTCTTGATGGCAGATACTGATACTAAGGTCATTATGAAATGGACTTATCTAAATGAATTTACAGAGGTGTAACGATTGGCAAACTTTGAACAACTGGGCATTCGCCCGGAATGGTGCGAGATCCTGAAACATCAGGGCATCGCCGTGCCGACTCCGGTACAGGAGCGTTCGATTCCGGTACTGCTGGGTGGACGTGATATTATCGCTGAGGCACAGACAGGAACAGGGAAAACGCTAGCTTTTTTGCTGCCGATTATTCAGAAAATTAACGTATCCGACCGCTCCCCGCAAGCGCTGATTATCGCGCCTACGCGTGAGCTTGCGCTGCAAATTACGGAAGAAGCGAAGAAGCTCACGGCAAACGACGATAAGCTTCACGTGCTTGCAGTATACGGCGGGCAGGATGTGGACAAGCAGCTGCGTAAATTGCAGAACGGCACCCAGATCGTTATTGGTACACCAGGGCGTCTTCTGGATCACCTGCGTCGGGGCACGTTGAAGCTTGATAATGTGAAAAAACTGGTGTTGGATGAAGCCGACCAAATGCTGCACATGGGCTTCCTGGACGATGTGGAGACGATTCTTAGCGAGCTGCCACATAAACGTCAGACAATGCTGTTCTCAGCAACGATGCCGAAGGGTATTCGCAATCTCGCGAAGACTTACATGAAAGATCCGGAAGATGTAAAAGTATCTTCCCAATCTGTTATCCCGATCAAGCAGATTCGCCAGCAAGTGCTAGAGTGCACGGATCGCGGTAAGCTCGAGGCGCTTCGCGGCATGATTGATACGTATCGCCCATACTTGGCGATCATTTTCTGCCGGACCAAGCGTCGTGCATCCAAGCTGAACCAAGATCTGCGTGAAGCAGGTTATGCAAGTGATGAACTTCATGGAGATCTGTCCCAGTCCAAGCGTGAGAACGTAATGAAAGCGTTCCGTGATGCCAAACTGCAAGTGCTCGTTGCTACAGATGTAGCTGCACGTGGACTTGATGTTGAAGGCGTAACGCATGTATTCAACTACGATATGCCGCATGATGCGGAAAGTTATATTCACCGGATCGGTCGTACGGGCCGTGCTGGCGGTACAGGTCTTGCTGTGACGTTTGCAACAGAGCACGACAGACCAGAGCTTGCACGTATTGAACAAGGGATCGACCAGAAGCTGTCCCGTATCCAGTGGACGAGCGAAGGTCCAATTGCTTCGACTGGAGCAGCTAGACGTTCCATCAACAGTCAGGGGGATGACGAACGTTCAGGCGGACGTTCTTCCGGAACAGGAAGTGCCCGTCGCGGTGCAGGCCGTAACGATCGCAGAGATGGCGGACGTGGGGGGCGTGGTTCCCGCGGTGGCGAAGGTGGCCGCAGTGAAGGCGGACGCAGTGGTGGTCGTAGCGGTGGCCGCAGCAGCGACAGCAGTCGTGGTGCAGCGGGTCAAGGTGGCCGCGGTGCAGGTCGCAGTGGCGACGAGCGCAGCGCAGGCCGTGGTTCTGCACGCAGCAGCGACAGCAGTCGCGGTGCAGCTAGCAGCGGCTGGGCTGGCCGTAGTGCCGACAAGCGCACCTCCGGGCGCAGTAGCGAAGGCTCTCGCCGTCCGGAATCCGCAGGACGCGGACCGGCGAAGGGCGACCGTCGCGATTCACGTCGCGGACGGTAAAGCCTTGGCGCAAGCGGCGATACAGCCGCAATTGCGCAGGCACCATGCCATGCCACAGTGATGGGCATGGCACATTATGAGAGGGTTCGGGTACAGATGTACCGAACCCTCAGATCAAGGGTCGCGACGGAACCACGTCGCGGCCCTTTTTCACCAGGACAGATGATCATTTCCGCTTATTCTTTTTGTCATCTGCGAGTACCTGTTTGCGCGCCTGCTTGGTTCATGGAAGATGCCATTTAGGTATTAACCATCTAGTTATTCTTTTTTTCGTGTACTGCGCACAGCACTTGGCAGACTGCCATAAACTTCAAAACACCTCATCCTAGACCTAAGGATGGGGTGTTTTTGGATCATTTCTTATATCATTAGAAGCATAACCTTCGATCTGTGGTGCTGACGCGCATGCAGGGGTAGATGAAATTGCATTCGTCTATATACACGGAGTGAGTTTGCACTAAATTACGTTTTTCTATCTCGATATATCATCCCTACACATGAACATCTGCGTATTGATCCCGATATTTCTCGTTATACACCCGGCCTACCGACTCTGCCAGTCCCCCACGTGCTTTGCTCGGATACCGTTCAATCGTGTGATAGAGCCGCATGAATCGATCTTTGGGCATAAAGCGGGCGTAGCGGGTAATAAGACTAGGGAATAACTCAATATATTTGCTCTTGCGCACAGCAGCAGCAGCAACGGCTGTAAGAATCTGAATTCCGTTGTGGAGCTGTAAAATGTTCACTTCATAGGTCGCGATATAACGAATCGCATCTTCACGGATCAAATCCGGCTTAAGCCGTGCAATCTCACCGATATATTCAGCGAGCAGCCGCTCGAAACTGTGTAGCAGCAAGGGCTTGAGCTGAAGATCCATATCACTGCGCAGGACAAAGGATTGTAGCAACGCAACCTGTTGCAGTCGAATTCGGTCATTGTAGACGAGTGAGCCGATCTCGCGGAGCATCTCATAGGCAAGTGCTTCATCCTGCTTTCGGGCTTCGGCGACCAGAGCCCAGTTGCGGTTGATGCCCTGGCGGATGAGTTCCTCATCCTGTTGCAACGTGCGCTTCAACTCGCGCTGCTGCTCTACCTCGAACGAACGTTTCTGCATGAAGATCAGTAAGGCCAGAAGCAGCAAGGAAACACTGGCCGCCGCCATGGTCTGATCTATGGTCTCACCGAAATAGGTGGCCCCTGCACCGAACAAAATCGTAATGAACAGGTCGCGTGCAATCCGGCGTTTCACACGGGAAGTTGCTTTCTCCTGAACGGAATTCAAGGTACCTCGGCCACAGGCCGTGCATTCATCTTCCCACAGGCAGGTATACTGCCCACAACGTGAGCAGACTTGCAACTTTTCATAGGCATAGGTCGTTCGATGAAATGGTCGTATGGATACAACTAGTTTAGTACTCATGCTCAATCACGCTCACCATTCAGAATAGTGTAGAGGGTACGATCCGTGTCTTCACGGGAGACCGGTTTCCGCCGATGAAGCTGAAGTGCAAAACCCTTTATCATGACAAAAAGAAACAATATGGCGAGGCATCCGTATGTAACCATAATCCGTTCCCTTCTATAGCTTGGTGAACAAGCGTTGTTATATTGCAGTTTGCTGGCAATAACTATATCATATTTCCATAGTTGGTACTTTTGTTCCAGTTACAGGCGTGAAATCGTCGATTTTTGTCAGTCATTACAAAACTGTAACTCAAGATAGGGGTGCTTTTCAGAATTTATTAGTAGACTGTTAAGATTTCCTTAAGGCTTGACGCCTATAATAAACTATTCCCATTTTAATCTCAAACGTGAAGGAGTACACCCAATGCTGCGGACACGCAAAATACGCTGGCTCAGCGGAACGATGGTTCTGCTGGCAATTCTAACGCTACTGCTACCTCAAGCGTTGCTGCCACAAGCTGCAGCGGCTCAGGCACAGACGAGCGGAATTGATGCGGTACTTGTAGCCGATGTAAGTAACTCGATGAATACAAGTGACCGTGACAAGATCAGTAATGAAGCCATGAAAATGTTTATTGATATGCTGCCAGTCCAGGGGGACAAGGTAGGGATTGTCGCTTATACCGATCAGGTGGAGCGGGAAAAGGCTATGCTGGAGATTCAGTCCGATGCGGACAAGAGCAGCCTAAAGGATTTTATTGATCAGCTCGGCCGGGGGCCATATACCGATGTCTCAGTTGGTGTCGCCGAAGCCGTGAATATACTGAATCATGGTGCAGACCCATCCCACTCACCGATGATCGTGCTACTGGCGGATGGTAACAATGACTTTAACAAAACCAAAGGCCGTACACAGGCACAATCCGACGCTGATCTCGCGAAAGCCGTGAAGGAAGCACAGGATCAGGGTATTCCGGTATATACGATTGGACTGAACGCGGATGGCAAGCTGAACAAAAATGCACTCGCAGACCTGGCGCAGCAGACCGGAGGCAAGTCATTCATTACCGATACGCCGGATGATCTGCCACAGATTCTGAGTGAGATCTTCGCCGATCATGCCAAACTGAACGTGGTGAAGCTGCCCTCTGTAACAGGAAACGGCAGTTATCAGGAAGTTACCGTGAACGTACCGAATGATAGTGTACTGGAAGCGAACATCTCGATTATGTCCTCGAAGCCAGTGGAAGTGCAATTGACGGATCCTTCCGGACAAGCCGTGGATCTGAACTCGGATGCAGCCAAGCTCTCGACGTCGAAGAGTTATTCGCTTGTGAAGCTGTTAAAACCCCAAGAGGGAGACTGGAAACTTCGGGTAAAAGGGGCTCCAAAAGACAGCATCGATATCAACCTGTTGTTCAACTATGATCTTCAGCTCGTTGTGGACCCAATTAAGACCAAGTCCTATACCAAAGGGGACAAGGTTGATCTAGCAGCCAAACTGGAGAATGGCGGTCAGCCACTTCAGGATAATGATCTGTATACAGATATGAAGGCCACGCTGGTTGTGAAAGATGTAGATACAGGGAAAAGCGAGGAGCAACCGCTGGAAAACACAGGTTCTGGTTTTGCCGGAACGTTTGAAGTACCGGACAATCATAATTATGAGTTGATCATCCGTGCGGAAGAAGACAGCTTCTACCGTGAAAGTGCGCCAATCACGATTAATGCGAGCGGAGCAGCCGGAAGTGGATCTCAACCAACAACGTCAGGCGGTGAACAGGACAAGCCGTTTCCTTGGTTACCTGTCATCCTGGGTGTTATAGCCCTGATTGTGGTCGGTGTTGGTGCCTGGTTCCTGATGGGCTGGCTGAAACGCAAAAACCGGGGATTTGTAGGTCAGATGGTCGTGGAGATTCGTGATGAGAACACGGGAGACAAGTCCTATCCGCAATATAAAAAGCTGGTATCCTTCCGGGGCAGATTCCATCTGCATCAGTTGTTGCAACTGGACCCTGAACTGAAGGAAACCGAAAAATACGTATTTACGCCTAGCAATGGGGATCGAATTATAATCCGTAACACCGCAGGCGGTACGCTGGAGAAATCCGGTCGTGCAGTCGATGCAAGCTCAGGCGTTGAACTGAAGAACGGTGACCGACTGAGCATCCCGCTGCAACAGGCGGACAAAACGATTTTAATTGAGTATTTGGTGTAAGTTGATTGTTTGGTTTAAGTTGATTGTTTAGTTTAAAAGGATGCCAATAAAATTTGGGACCAACTGTTTACACGAGAACGCAGAGGACAGAAATAACGTGAAGAAGCGGAAGCGTTCGCCTTTATCCCCGGATTTTCACTTTGTAAAAGTGAATTGAAAAAATCTGGGGATAACAGCGATCGGAATGTTATTCTGTCATCGGAGTGGCAAGTGTAATGAAGTTGCAGTTCCAACTTTGTTAATCAAAGGAGGACAACGAATGAAACCGATTGTTAGAGAACATATTCAGCAACTGGATGTATCACTTGGCGGAGGTATTGTCAGTGAGAAGATCAGAGTTGATACGATTGATAACCCCATTCTGATTATTGGTCTGGGGGGAACAGGAATTGATGCGCTGCTGCGCCTTAAATATCAGATTAACCGTCGTTTCAAGCTGCCACAGGACCCGGTATCCAAGAAAAAAATGGACAAGCCGGATAATGTGGAGTTTCTGGCTTTTGAGACGAACGAACAGGATCGTGCCAAAAAGTATAAAGGAATCGGACTCGATCCGATTAATGAATTCGTGCTGCTGTCCAATGCCGAGATCGGCGGACTTCTTCAAAACCGCAGCGTGCTGGAGCCTTACATTACGGACTGGCTATCTCCGGAACTGAGCATCACGGACGGTATGAACGGCGCCGCAGGGGTGCGTCAGGCTGGACGTTTGCTGCTGTTCACGAAGATTAATCAGGTCGTACAGGCCATCGACAAAAAGATCAAAACCTTATCCGTAGGCACTAACAAAAAACTGATGGTGTTCCTGCTGACAGGTCTGTCCGGCGGTACAGGCAGCGGCTGTTTCCTCGATATTTCCTATATCGTACGCGGCATTATCGAACGTGATCACGGCTCAGCCGGGATTGACCGCGTCAATACGCTGGGATATCTGTTCACGCCAGACGTGAACCTGTCCAACAAAAGCTTGAGCGAACACACGCGTGAATACATTCGCAAGAACGGATATGCAGCGCTCAAAGAGCTGGACTACTGGATGAACGTGGATAGCCGCGGTGAGCGATTTACACAGAAGTACGGCAATATTTTAACCGTCAACTCACCACTGCCACCATTTAACCTGTGTCACCTGATCTCTGCGACGAATACCGAAGGCAAATTGCTAGAGAACGCCTACGACTACTGCATGAATGTCACTGCCGAGAACATTACCAACTTCATGGCAAGTGAGGAGAAGCAGTCGGGTGAGGAGTTTGCGATCCATGACTATATCAGCAACATTCGCACCAACATCGCACAGATGAACAAGGTGTACCCGGCGAACTATGATTACAACATCATCGGTGCATCTTCGGCTGTCCTGCCGATTGAAGAGATGACCACCTATCTGGCGTATCGCATGTTCGACAAAATGAACACCATGTTCTCCAAAGCACCGAACCAGGAGGATACCGAGAAGTTTGCCCGCAAGCTGGGCATTGATCTCGAAAGTGTGGTCAAGTCTTTTGAAGCGCGCGTGCCAGAGCCGCTACCTGGTTATCAGAACAGCGAGCGTTTATCCTATGGCAACGTGGTGAAATCACAGGTTGTGAATATGGATACCGAACTGGAGCAGAACTTCCTGGCTCGTGCTCGTGAAGAATATATCAAGGCGAAGAAACAACTGCCGGGCGAGATTGCCGGTCAGTTCACCGAACAGATCCGGCGTATGTTTTTGCATCCCGAACAAGGTCCGTTCTATGTATCCCGTCTGATTTATACGGAAAAAGGCTTCTGTGTACTGAAGATGATCCAGTCGTACATCGAAACGTTGCGTGAGAATGCCTTCCGCATTCCGCGTGATATTGAAGCAGCTCAGGAGCAGTCCGAAGAGAAGCTGGGCGATGCGAAGAGTGCTTTTGTCTCCAAAGAGAAGAAAAAGAATGCTTATATTGAAGCAAAAATTCATGAGTACTGGCTGCACGCCGACGTGGAACGCAACGATCAGATGATCGAGTTCTATGAAGATCTGTATGAGTTGCTGAACCAGGAAAACAGCCGCATTTATAACGTATTTACCGAAACGCTGAACGCTCTTAGCTCGATATTCGCCAAGAATGGTGACCTGCTGACACGCGGCGAGGAACAAGCCGATCACAAAGGCAACAAAACATATTACTGGAACGTTGTAAGTGTACCGGATATCGTCAGTGTGGTGGACGGGCTGCTGGATAAGCGTGATACAGATGATCTGATTCGTGACTTCTCCCGTGAATTGCTGGAAAACTCCAGCCAGTGGGTGAAAGAGAACGAGATTGATATCGTCAGCTCCATCTCCGACTTCCTGAGTGAGAAATTTGGTGATTTGATTACGCGTTCCATGGAAGATTTCCTGGTGATCAAATACGGTCAGGATGAGTCGGTTGAGAAGTTCGTGGAACGTTTCATTGCCGGCAAGCTGGATGATGAAGCCGTTCCGGTGTTCAATCTGAGCAACAGTACGGGCAGTCTGCATTTCCCTTCATGGGGATTTGTATCGGTACCGGCACAGGCGCCAGGCATCTTGAAAGGGATTCGCAATTATCAGAACAATGCGGTAGGCAAGTCTCATTTTACCGTAAAGGAAAGTGAAGTGCGTAACCGGATATTCTGGCTGAACACCCGCAACGGGGTACCACTCTTTGTCTATACACCGCTCAAAGTATATGAGGAAAGTTATGAACGTACCATTTTGGACAAAGAAGGCATTGGTCGTCACTTAGTGCAAACGGAGAAAAACAACTGGACCTATCTGCCGTCTCCGATTCCAGAGAAATCATGGGGAGATGTGTACGAGAATGCCCGCGTGAAGCAGTATAATGCCCGTGTGCGTAACGAATTCGAGCAGGCGCTCGGATACAGCATTGTGACAGCCAAATCCATTGATGAGAATACAAGCAATCGGTATGCGATTGTGACAACAGAAGCGTTTGACTTGTCTGCCAAACTGGGAGCCTACGACATGCGTCTGACGTCCACAACGCCGAACCTCGGAGAAGTGAAGCGGGCCGTGATTGAGCTGAAACGTCTGCAATCCGAAGGGTTGCCGCGTGTAGGCGTTAAGGATATTTTCGGCAGTATTAATGAAGATATGGCCAAAGAAAACCTGGTACGCTCCCCGCAGCTGATCGCACGTGTACGTGAGGAACTGGCGAAGATGAATGCCATCTCTGCCAAAGTCGCCGAACTGGAAGGCATTCTCGCCCAGTACCAGGACGAAGAGCAATGGTATGACCGCTTCATCGAAGCACTATATACCGACACCATCGTCAAAAAAGGTGCACTCTACGTTTATGACCGTGACCCGGAAGAAGACGCATGGGAGCCGTTCGCGAACCTGATGAAGAGCCGTAACTTTGCCGAGTATGAAGTGTTTGGCAACTTCCGCGGTCTGGCGGAGAAGGATCGCAGTACATTGCTGCGCAAAGCCTCCCGCCGCGATAACGATCTTACAGCTTCTGAGGATATCACCCCACTGCTGACAAAGCTTGATGATCTGGCCGCGCTGTTCATGGAATCGCGTGATCGTCTCGAATACGAGCGGGTAGAGCTGGCTAACGGAGAAGACATCTATCAGTTCTACAGAACGATGTCTTCCAAGCTGAACGACATTCGCAGAAGGCTGAAGTAAGATGGTGGCCGGGATGGAGTTCAATTCGAACAATACCCTGAAGCGTGATCTGGAGAAGTATGCAGCACAGTATGCAATCGAGCAGGAACGTCAAGGCAGCCTGGGTGATGGACGCAGCAGTATCCATTACCCGGCTTTGTTCCTTTTCGTGGGTGATCTGGTTGCACCTGCTGTGTCTGCCGTGCAGGAGATCAATCGGCTGAAGTGGGATAACGGAGACGGTGTGGTTTACGTTCAGATCGGGACAGAAGATCAGGAAGCGGGTCCGGGTAAAACGAGAAATGATGGCTCGTCCGATGATGGACAGGTGACTCTTCACCGCTTGCCTTTGTCCGCTGGGCAGACGGAGCGACCGTCCAAAACACGGCGCAAGGATGTCCACCGCAGTTTCCATGAATCGGATCAGGCGCTCTTTGACCTGAATCGTACGCTTCGGCGGGTTAGTAACCGAATTGCCGAATATGGACGGCTGTACTCGTCATTTGATCGGATTTACGTTACGGTGGTAACCAGAGCGGATGATCCGTTGAATGTATTATTGCCAGAGCTCACCAAGCTGACGGAGACCATTTTGTCCCAAGCCTTCAAGTCCGTGCAGACGGATCTGCATGTGTTGGTCAGCGAGATGGAGCAGGTGGACTCCTTCGGATATGCCAGCGCAGCAGGCCTTGCTTTTCTGCGGGAACTGGATTATATGCAGTCGCTGGACTACACGTTCAGCGGTAAACTGCTGGTGACGGAGGATGGGATCTCCATTCCGGTTACACATCCCGCTTCCCCGTTGTTTGATCTTGTATATCTCTTGTCCGACAAAAATGAGCGTGGAACCGGCGTTCCCGGTGGCTGGATCGAAAATGCCGAGATCATCTGCCGCATCTGCCTGCTGAAGAACAGGAAGCAGGATGTAGATCACTCGGGTAGCGTTTCAAGTACGGGAGCGAACACGTACAACAATACATCTTTTAAAAACAACATTCGTACCACCTCTGATCAGCATGGTTATGCAAGTGCGGGTTTTGCCGAGATCAGGCGGCCAAACAAGCCGATTGCACTGGCGGTGTTATATCACATGTATCGGTATCTGCTCGCACGCATGCGGCAGGAGCCGGACTGGAGTATTAAGGACAAGCTCGCTTTCTTTGGACTGGACGCGGCCTCGGTGGAACGCAAAGTTGAAGGCCTGCTGCCCGATGAAGATCTGGTTAGTGGCATGAGTGGCATCATGACGCATAACGTCAGTTTTTCCGATCTGAAGCCGCTCTCACTTCGTGAAGCGGAGAGAGCGTTGTTTGGACAAGGAGCTGAAGCGTACTTCCGCGATAACGTTGTCCGTCTTGTGGAAGAGCGTGTGCGCGAGCGCAGCTCTGGCGGCTCTCTGCGCCGTCAGGCCGAACAATCCCGCGCGGAGCATCCAGAGGTTGGTTACTTCCAGTGGGCTGCCTGGAGTGACAGTGAGCCTGGCAGTGTACGTGAAGCGCTGCTCGGACTGATTCGGGATAAATCGATGCAGCTTGAATCCGCGCGTGCTCTGCTGGAGCAACGTCAGCAAGAGCGCGTAGAAGATCAGTCGTTCAAACGGGCTTTGTTCCGTGATAAGCAGAATGTACGCAATCTGATTGACTGTATGCTGGAGCGATTGTATGTACCGAAAGTGGAATTACTGCGACTGGAAAATGAGTTACATCTGCTGCGTATCTACGATACGGAGATGGAAGAGCTTCACCGTTTCAGTCGCCACGTAACAGAAGCACTTGAATCGCTGGAACGCACACTGCGAGAAACGGCTGTCCAAAGTATCGCTGCTGCGGATGAATACATCGGCCAGAACGTGATGGAGTACTACGGCAAAGTGACAGAAGAGCTAATCATCGACCTGGAAGCCAAACGCGGACGGGATGTATGGTTTGAGGACCGTTACATGGGAGACATGAACCGGCTCGCCACAGAAGGCGATGATCGTCTGCTGAAACGGCTGATGGAGGTATGTCACTCGTTGCTGCTTACGGCCGAGCCGTTGCGATTGCCATTTGAAGAAGAGCTGTTGCAGCGGGCCAATGTAACGATTGCCTACGGAGACAAAGACGTATTGACCCGGGATGATCTGTTCCGCAGGTTATACCACACGCTGGAGGATCAGGCGGTTGTTCGAGTACGGGTATTCGATTATACGCAGGAACATCGGTATGAAGAGAAGTATTTCTTTGGTGACCATCATAGTGCTTTCATGGACTACGCGGCACGTGCCGAAGAGACGTCACGCATCTACAAGCTGGGTGTGGTGTACGAAGAACGTAGCAGTGGTGTGGAGAAGCTGAATCTGATGGGAGGTTTCCATCTGGAGGATCTCATGGTGTATCGGAACGGCAAAGTATATTATGACTCGTACACGGAGAATGGCTATGAACTTCACCCCGCAGGTCTTGTGGAGAAGTTGTCACCCATCCGTTAAGACGTCTGGATGGAAGGGAGGTACAGATTGGCTACTGATGCGAAGTTGCGCCGAGCAAACCCGATGTTTGTCTGTGACTCCGTGATTAGACGCGGATCTGTTTTCCATCCAGGACACCGAATAGTTACCCGAATCAATTTTGTATTAACTCAGCCTGCTTAGGGCTGGTATGGAAAGGATGCATGTAGACATGCAGCGAAAAATTAATCTTCTCCTGGTCCTGTTCAGCCTGATTGGCGGAGCAGTCGGCTTTGCGGCAGGAGAAATCATGCTGCGTCAATGGCTTGGGGAGATGCCGCGTCTATTGCTGATGGGATTATACTTTGGCGTACTGGCGCTGAGCGTTGGATTGTTCTGTTTGATCGCAGAGATGATCTCACCCAAGCTGAATGGCGCTTCATGGAAGCTCCGGTATTTGGGACTGTCGTGGAAATTGCTTGTTCCGGCAACACTCGCTCTGTTGTTTGTTGTTGGACTCGCCCTGCAATTGCTGTATCAAATCAATCCGGGCGGTGTGAAGCAAGTGAAGGACATCGTACTCATGATCGATAACTCGGGCAGCATGAGCGAGACAGATCCGGATAACGGACGCTTTGAAGCAGCCAAGACACTGATCAGCCAAATGGAGAGTGACAAACAGGTAGCTGTCATTACATTTGATGACCAACCGCACTTGTTACAGCCGTTTATTGCGCTCGATAGTGAAGCGGCCAAAAATGAGGTTTATAGCAAAATCGATGGCATTGTTACAACTTCGGGCGGCACCAATTTTGATGCCGTGTTGCGGGAAGGCATGGAACAGATTCAGGGCAAAGACGACCCGAAACGCGGTACCGTCGTCATCTTGTTATCCGATGGCTTCAGTGAAGCGGATACGGCCGATATTTTGTCCCAATATACCAATGAACAGATATCGATCAATACGGTCGGCCTCAGCCTGGTGGACCCATCAGGTACGGATCTGCTGCGTAATATTGCCCAGCAAACGGGTGGCATGTACTATGATGTACCGGATTCCGGTGGTCTGAATCTGGCATTCCAGCAGATTTACGATACGATTGATGAACGGACGCTGGTGACGGAGCGTACAGGAATGATGGAGCATAGCGTTTATCTGGCGATTTTCCGTGTAGCAGCCGTGTTACTGATTGGCGTGGCGCTGGGTGTATCACTCGGACTCGTGTTTGATAACCGTCATCTCGCACTCAGCTTCGGTATTGGTGGTGCGGTATCGGGTCTACTGGCAGGGCTTCTGCTGGAATGGGGTCTCGACGGTTCTAACGTGGGTGATACATTCGTACGATTGGGTGCGATGCTCATTTTGTCTGGCGTACTGACCCTCTTCTCCTGGATTGTTCCGATTAAGGAGAACACGCCGCGGAAGAGCCGAGGTCGTCGTGAAGCTGGCGGCGGAACTTCTTCTGCCGAAGGGTTTGGTCAGAGACCAAGAGATACACGCAGCAAAGGATTCTAACGTCGGGAGGTCAATGGAAATGCGGTTTACGGATGCAGACCCTTCGACACCCTTGATTCGAAAACTGACACTTGCGGTGGATGAAGGACGTTGTACACTTCGCTGGCTCTGGCCGGAACGGGTAGAAGCTGTGTATGTGGAACGGCTGGAGCTGGATATGATGAGCGATGATCGTACCGGGGAAGAGCCTGCACAGGGAAAGCTGAAGCTGTACACGAGAGAGGAATATAAGGCGAGCAATGGTTACACGGATCGGATCACGGGTTTTGGTGCCATCAAGTACACAGTTTATGTGTGTCAGATGCAGGAAGATGGGCCTGTGCTGATCCGTCAACGAGACGAGGACAACATGGTGATTGCAAGCGCAGGGAAGGCGGACATCCGCTTTTCTATTCGCTACAAGAGCGGTTTTTTTCAGAAACGAAAAAGTGTATTGATCACCGTCACAGCGGAAGTACCTGTTCCAAAGGAAGCACTCTGTTATGTTCGCAAACAGGGCGGGGTTCCGCTGAATAAGGAAGATGGTACGGTGTATCCTTTTGTGAGTGATTTTGCTCCCGGAAGAAATGAGATGCCGCCCGTGGAAGTCGCCAAGGATGATTATGTGCGGTTATTCTTCACGGACGGACCGAAATATGGAGCCGCCTATCGGCTTATATCAGACTAGATAGTTGGACTAGCGATTGGAAGGTTACTCTGTCGTCGTAGTGCAAGTGTAAATCACCTTAGTCTGACTGATCAGGGGAGGGGAGTGGCTATGAGCTTTTTTAGTCGGTTTTTGAAGAGACAACAGCCGGAGGAACGTCCGCTGTTTTACGATATTGTATGCCCTTATTGTTTCAGCAAGTTTTCACCGGAAGAGGTCGTGTTCCGAGCTGCCCATCACCGCGATGATGATGAGGACTACGCGCTCGGGGAAGATGCGAAGTTGAATCGGTATCGTGAAAGGTTCGGACTCGACACGGTATTTGATATGGAGGCCGTATTGGCTCCGCATGATGTACCAGAGGAACATCGTATTTATTCCGATAACATCGTGATGGGTCTGAACGATCGATACGGTGTCGTTACACGCCGCCGGTTGTGTCCGCAATGTCATAACGAGCTGCCTGTTACGGCAGGTAAAGCACCGAGCAACATCATTTCCATTATTGGTGCGTCCCAGGTGGGTAAATCCGTCTACATGACTTCATTAATTCATACATTGCAGCATTATACGGCCGATCATTTTGACGCGGCTTGTATGCCACTGAATGCGGAGATTAGCCGCCGGTTCCGTGCGGATTATGAAGAACCGTTGTTCGAACGGGGCGATCTGCTGGATTCCACACAGAAGGAGAAGCTGCAGGAGCCGTTTATCTTCCAGTTTGTGTTCAAGGACGAAGATAAAGCGCCGCTGACTCTAGTCTTCTTTGACGTTGCGGGTGAAGGTATGGTGGAGCAGGATTATCTCGGACTTCACGGGCAGCACATCAAGAACTCGGCAGGTATCCTGTTCATGGTGGACCCGCTTCAGATTCGTTCGATTCGGGACAAAATTCGCATTAACCTCGGCAATGAGCCGGGAGAGTGGACGCCACGATACGATGAGCCGCGTGACGTGGTGCTGACGATGTTTGGAGATTTTATCGCGTATCAGGATAAAGCCAAGACCAATATTCCAACGGCTGTTGTGCTCACGAAAAGCGACATGCTGCATTCCCTCAAGGATGAAGAGGGCGATTATATCAAATCGAACAGTAACGTGTTCCGCAACATGGTGCACCGCGATTGGTTTGACTTAACCGAGTTCGAGAATATCGACGGAGAGATTCGACGTTTTATCGAGAAGGTGGACCGTCCGTTCAAGGGCACGATGGATGTGTACTTCAAGGATACAGCCTATTTCGCAGTATCTGCGCTGGGCAGCAATCCGGTGGATATGAAATTGCAGGGTGTGGTTAGCCCGATCCGCGTGGATGAACCTTTCCTGTGGCTCCTGTACAAGCTGAAGTACATTGAGGGGAGAGTGGGATGATGCGTTCTTCCGTAACCCCGCCCATTGAACAACAGTTGTATACCCGAGAGCGGCGCGGGGTGTTTCGCACAACAGAGGGGTTCGATACGGTTGCGGCATCGCCGGGACTGGACCCTTCTTTCATCAAAAAAGTGCTTCACCCCTACTGTGTCTACGACGCTCCAGCGGAGCTGACAGGCCGTAGCGAGAAGGACGAGACGAAGTTTCCGGCTTCCATTCACCTGCTTCATCTGGAGAGTGGAGAGACGATCCTTGGGCAAAATGTGTACCAGTCGGCGGATTTTACCGGGCTACGCAGCGCCTTTTTCGCTCATAATTACGTCTTGTCTCCCGAACGCTCGGAAGAGCAGATGAAGCAAGGCGGCTGGCTGGATGCCGTGTTCGCCACGTCCTATGACATCGAACAAGGTACAGTCCTGCCGGCGCTTGCTGAATTGCCCATCTCACCGGGAAGTGGTCCTGATTCATCACCAACCCAAGTGCTAAGCACCTTGAAAATGAACGAAGTGCTGTTCAAGCGTTTGCTCTACGCCGTAATGCAATCTGTGGCGACACGCAGAAAAGTATACATTGCGCTGGACCTTCCCGCAGAGGAAGTCACCGCAGGGGCCAAAGGATTGCTACGTTTGCTGTACACGGCTTTACCATACGCATTCCGGCGGCAGCTGGGATTCATGACGTTTGCCAAGGAGCCGCAGGCCAAGAAAGGCATTCACGTTCAGTTTGTAGAGCGGGGGACGTTGCGTCCGAAAGATCGGAATACGGAGAAGGATTTCACCTTTGATCTGGTATCCGGCAGAGTGACGCATGCGGATGCATCTGTGGCGAAGTTACCTTATGCGGAATTCGCTTGGGCCTTATTGCAGGAACCTGCGGCGGCGGATGCGTTCTATACGTTTGCCGATGAAATGCTATCCGGGATGGAGCCTGGAAGGGATCTTTCCATTGAAGCATATGGCGAACTTGCGGTGTTCTATGGTCTTGAACAAGGCATGGAAGACCTGTATCTGGATAACAAAAGCCAGGTCCTAAGTGGTTTGTTGACCTATCTGAAGCCGGAAGGTGGATCGCGGCAGCGTTCACGTCTGAACGAATTGTTCCTGACCTTACTCAGCCGAGAACTGGACAGTGTGAAACGCGAGAACGTACCCGAAGAAGACGTCGCTGCTCGTATTGGAGAATACTTCAGTGTTGCCGCGCCGGTGGTGCAATCCTGGATTGTTGACTATTTCATCTACGGTGTAAATAATGCCCGTGCTCAGAAGCGGATGCGTGCTGTACAGGAATTGTATGCTGTGCTGGATCGAGATCCGCAGCTAAATCGAGCTTTCTTTGATAAAGTGCTGGCCAATGAATCGCTCACCAAGCTGTTGTTCGAGCCTTATCTGGACAATCAATTGAAACGCACCGAATCGGCAGCGAACGTCGTGGAAGTGATCCGAAGATGGGTTACGTCCCATCCATCTGCGATCCACTACAGCTTCTTGCAGGAGCGGACAGCCAATGAGCTGCGTGAACGGTTATGTTCTGCGCCTAATCCGGTACAATCTGCGAATGAAGCTCTCCAGCGGGTTAGCATATTGGATCGGGTATCAGCTGATGATACCTATGATACAGGCATTACGGCACGAATAGGCCAATCTGAAGCTACAGTCCGCCCTAATCGAAAAGGGGGATCTCCGTCTGCCAGTCAAGATCCGGCATATCTGGAGGAGTTAACCCGCCTTGCAGACAAACTCGCATATGTCATTAACCTGTTTATGATTCAGGATCTGGATCTGGAACGGGTTAACCGTGAGCAGCTGTTAAGCATTGATATTTTGCAGCATGGCAATGAAGTTCGGGATTGGGCAGCACGTCAGGGCTCTGATGTATCTGCTCGAACGAACATGATGCTGGCTGCGAGAGCATGGCTTAGTGGCGAGGGGAATGAAGAAGAGGCATTGGAGGCACTTTCCCTGGCAGAACGCAATGAACTTCAACGCTGGACGCGTCGCTGGCTTGCCGGAGAGCTGCAGACTCATCCAGGGATCGCGGCATATGAAGCTTTGCCGATGGCCTTCTACCGGGGAGGAAGCGGCAGCAATCGGTTGGATTATCCTGGCCTGATTGAATTCATCCGCACCAATGCAAGTCGTGCTGAAGGGCTGTATCCATTCTTCGAGTGGTCAGGAGATCATCGAATGTTTGTCCGGGGTCCCAATGCGCATAAAGGATATGCGGATGCGATCGTGGCGTACTTCAAAGCCCATGACCGTGAAGCTTTCAAGTCGAAGTCGGCTTTCAAACCGTATTATGCGAGAGCGAGCAAGACAATGAAGCCGGTCTATGACCGTGCCAAGACAGAACTGTCATCCCCACTGGTGCGGATGCTAACGGGTAAAAGGAAGAATCTGTTTGGATTAATTCTCTTGATCCTGGTTCTGGGTATTGCTGGCGGTACATATGCATGGATGAATAATTCTGTGGAGCCGCCAGTGGCATCCCCACCATCTACCGAAGAGCCTGGCATTCCGGCTGAACCTGAGGTACAGCTCGCGGAGCAGATTGCTTATATGATTCCTGCGACTGAACAGGAGGGTACGGAATCCGCTACTCAACTGGTGATCCGTTTCAGGAATGAAACGGGAAGTACTGAGTTTGAGCAAGGCTCGCTGCAATTGACGATGAAAGATGGCAGCACGCAGGAGTTGGATGCTACAGGTAAGTGGGAGAGCTTTAATCGGAATGAAGAGCCTGATACCCAAGAACCCTCCGATGGTGGTTCAGGAAGTACTTCCGAAGAAAGCACGGATGGTTCCTCAGCGGGAAACGCGGGGAACGCAGAGCAGACGGAGAATGGCGATCAGCAGGCAGATTCAGCCACGCCGGGTGATGCCACTTCAGATCCTACTACTGATGCAACAACGGATACAGGGACGAATGCATCGTCCAATACTGCGAGTGGAGACACCGATCAAGGTACCGACCAAGATGCAGGTTCGACATCGCCTGATACATCTGTATCCAATGAACAGGATACGGATGCGACCACTTCTGCACAGATGTCTATTGGAGAGGTGGATCGCCTCTATCCGTATGGATTGCAGATTGATCTTCCAGCGGATATCGATGCCGAGAGCATTGCCAGTGTGCAGAGCACTCAGGGCGGGATGACGTTAATCCAATTGATGCCGCAGCCTAATTAAGCTGTAAATCATATTATTTGAGCGTGTTGCATAGATTCATTGAGTGCCTTTTGACCACATAATGAAAAATGCTGACTTCATACCTTATTAAACGAGCGTATGTGAGATGACCTTGAATTCTAGATTCAAGGTCATCTTTTTTTATTTGATATGGCGGATACAGCCATTGCATGAAAATAATTCAGTCATTCACAATTCGGACACATAATTTGCGATTCAAGAGCTCGAAAGAATGTCAGAAGTGGTGAAGTGCGCGGAATGAATGAGAAAAGCTCTCATATGTAATCGGAAAAAGAGCAACATCTCTGCTTCAAAAAGATCGAATAAAGCTCGAAAAAAGCAGAAGATTTGGTTTTTTATGTTGACAAATGATAATGATTATCAGTATCTTTAGTGTATAAGATTTTTGCGCCGGAAATACTCAGAATTACAATTTCGTTTTCGTTGTCGATAGCCGGATTACATAACCGGGATAAATGAGAGAGGGATGATCGCATGTTTCGTCTGGAGACGACCAAGCTGGATATCGCTTATGAGGAAAGACTAATTGTAGAGGATCTGAATATTCAGATTCCCCAAGGAAAAATTACAGCACTTGTTGGAGCCAATGGTTCAGGGAAGTCAACCATCCTGAAAACGATGGCACGTATTATGGCTCCAAAAGCAGGTAGTGTATTGCTCGACGGGAAGTCCATCCATAAACAGTCCACGCGTGAAGTTGCCAAGCAGCTTGCGATTTTGCCACAGAACCCGACAGCCCCTGAAGGACTTACGGTTACTGAACTGGTATCCTACGGACGTTTTCCTTATCAAAAAGGATTTGGTTCCATGCGTCCTGAAGATAAACGCATGATTGAATGGGCTATTGAAGTAACAGCCATGACCGAATTCCATGATCGTCCAATTGATCAACTGTCCGGTGGACAGCGTCAACGTGCCTGGATTGCCATGGCACTTGCTCAAGAAACGGACATCCTTTTCCTGGACGAGCCGACAACGTTCCTGGATATGGCTCACCAGCTGGAAGTACTGCAATTGCTTGAGCAGTTGAATGCCACAGCCAACCGTACCATTGTTATGGTTGTACATGACTTGAATCATGCTTCCCGTTATGCACATCACATGATTGGTATCAAAAAAGGTAAAGCCATTGCTCATGGTTCACCTGTGGAAGTTATGAACTCGGATGTGCTTCGTGAAGTATTCAACATTGAAGCAGATATCGTGATTGATCCGCGTTCGGGTGTACCACTCTGCTTGCCTTACGCGCTTGCAGGTGAACGCCAACAAGCGAAGCCGCCGGAACAAATGGTCATGAACAGTGCGATGGTTCATGCTGGAGGACGGACAGAACCACGTGTTCAAGCGACAGGAAGTTAACGAAATGGGCCATATGTGGTCCTTACATTATAGAATGAAGCCGCTGTGCATAATGCACGCGGCTCATTCGCATTCATGGGAGGTTTGCAACCAATGGGAGCAATCAACTACACGTGGTTAGAGCAATATGGACGTATAACGACCGGTCCGGTTAACGAACCGGTTTTTGGCATGCCTTTGACATTGTTGAGACATCCGGAGGACGCAAAGCTTATGCTCGAAGCCTATAATGAGCACCTGCGTGCAGATTCCCTTCGCTCTGCTGCCGTATATTTCATGCACTCTGTTCGCGGTTTGGTGCTCGGTATTCACTACATGACGTCCATGTGTGATGCGTCGTTGAATATATCGCTGGAGAATATCCATTTGCAGTTGGAGGTTCAGGAAGGGCGTCCTGTACTCCATTTTCAACTTGTAGATGCAACCGAGCATGTCCATCCTGGATCAGTCATCAACGGTGTTGAAGATGCATCCCACTGGCGGAATGAGTTGCTTACAGCATATTACGGTGAACAACTGCACCCAATAATTGAAGGAGTGGCCCTTGCCGGAGAAGCAAACACGGGACAGATGTGGGCACAGCTTGCATCCATCCTGAGATGGTTCAAGACGACAGTGGTAAAGATGGACATTACGGACTCGGAACGAGAAGCTGTAATCCAGGGATATGAGCATGTCATTGCCTTGCCACCGGAGATTCTGGGGTTACGCAAGAATATGCTGTCC